>NZ_BAWZ01000018.1:0-74842 GCF_000698105.1 Geomicrobium sp. JCM 19037
ATTGAGAAGCATGATGATTCATTAACGGATGGACGGTTGATATTGAGAAGCATGATGATTCATCAACGGATGGTCGGGTAGATATTGAATAGCCTAATCAATAAATCAAACCATCGGCAGATGGTTTGATTTATTGTCGAAAAAGCCCGGGTTCACAAAACCTGCTTTTTCGATGCTTATTCTGCTGGATGATTAATGAGCCATCCCGCTTCCTGGAAGTTGGTTCGTCATGCCGGCATATTCTTGATGTGCTTGTTGAATGGCTTGACCTGGTGCCGTATCCAACGCATACCAGCCATTGGCGAACATTTGATTGTAAAGGTTGCGTTGACAGTCAATTGTCTCGTTGCAAATTGAAGAAATCTCATCATATAACGCTTTATGACTCGCTTCTGTCATCGCCGTTGTGTAGGACGATCCCATATATTTTTCAGTGGTTAGCATGTCAGTCATAAAATCTTTGTCATTCATCTCTTTTGAGTTCGGTACTTCTGTTTTTGGGTTTTGGATTTTTGTCATTGTGTACCTCCTTGGCTATTGAGATGTGGAAGTAAGCGTTGGTAATGTTTTTCGTGCATCCCAGCTACTTGATCAAGCGTTTCTTTAATTTTTGGGTCCATCGCATGTTGAGCATAAAAACGTGCTTTCTTCGCGGCAGTTAAGTTCCAGTTCAACATATCAGACAGATACAGTTGATCTTTCGTTGAAATCATTGCAGGGGGTTGACTCATCGTTTGGTTTTGTTGGTTCATCGGTTGTTGATTGTGAAGATCCATATTAGCCCTCCTAAAGAAAATCTAATCAACGTGTAGCATCACCGATATTAAAAAGCTGTATGCGCTTTACGCTAAAATTTTTTAGTTGTCAGACGGTTAAAAATCTTATATAGTGTAGGTAGATAATATATTCGCAATTTAACCAATTCCGACGGATGAAGAGCATTTACAATCGTGAGTGCTCTTGTATTAGCGAATATAATGAATGAGGATTCATTCAAAAAAGGAGGCCGAACATGACTATTCACATTAGACGTGCTGCTGTACTTGGTTCAGGCGTGATGGGATCAGGAATTGCTGCACATTTGGCAAATCAAGGCATATCCGTTCTTCTCTTGGATTTACCAGTAGAAGACGTAACGGATGAAGAACGAGCAAAAGGCTATCGGCTGAACATGCATCGATCCGCAATAAGCGTGCGGTAGAGGCGAAAAAGCAGCTATTCAAACAAAAACCAGCGCCACTTGCATCAAAGGAAAATGCTCATCGCATTGAAGTTGGAAACTTAGAAGACGACTTAGAGAAATTATCCGATGTTGATTGGATTATTGAAGTGGTCGTTGAGAACTTACAAGTGAAACAACAATTGTTTGAAAAAGTAGAAGCACATACAAAGCCTGGGACGATTGTGAGTTCCAACACGTCAGGAATCTCTGTGAATGCGATGGTAGAAGGTCGTTCAGAGACGTTCCGCAAACATTTTCTTGGGACACACTTCTTCAACCCACCGAGGTATTTGCATTTGCTGGAGATCATTCCAACGAAAGATACCGATTCTGAAGTGCTCGCTTCTATGAAAGCGTTTGCTGAGGATGCCCTCGGTAAAGGTGTTGTGGAAGCGAAGGACACGCCGAACTTTATTGGAAACCGGATCGGGACGTACGGTCTACTCGTATCCGTCGAGCAGATGGTTAAAAACGGCTTGTCCATCACAGAAGTCGATTCGATCACTGGACCGTTAATTGGTCGTCCGAAGAGCGCCACCTTCCGCACACTTGATGTTGTTGGGCTAGATACATTCCTTCATGTCGCAAAAAATGTGTACGATCAAGTGGATGGCGAAGAGAAGAACATCTTTGATCCACCGAAATTTATGAAAGAGATTGCTGAAAAAGGTTGGATCGGTAGTAAAGCAGGGCAAGGGTTTTATTTGAAGAAGGGGAAAGGAAAAGATAAACAAATTCTTGAACTCGATCCTGAAACGCTTGAGTACCGAGAAGGTAAGAAACTAAAAGCACCATCCGTTGAAATGGCGAAACAAGCGAAAGGCAAAGCCGCGAAGATTCAAGCGCTTGCTTACGCTGATGATAAAGCAGGAACATTTACGTGGGAGACACTTAAAGCAAGCCTCCTATATTCCGCAGAGAAAACTTCCGAGATTGCAAATGACATCGTCGCTGTTGACAATGCGATGAAATGGGGATTCGGATGGGATCTTGGACCGTTTGAAGTATGGGATGCACTCGGTGTAAGAAAGTCTGTTGAAAAGATGGAAGCCGATGGTGAGACCGTTCCTACTTGGGTAAAAGACATGCTTGAAAGCGGATACGAGTCGTTTTATAAAGCGGGTGCTTTCTATCATAACGGTACGTATGTGGATATTCCGAAAAGCGAAAAGGAAATCGACATTAGCGTTCACATTAAAAACGAAACAAACGTCATTAAGAAAAATGCCGGAGCGGTTCTCACTGACTTAGGGGATGGTATTGCCGGGCTAACGTTTACATCACCAAACAACTCGATTGGTCTAGACGTTATTCAGATGGTGGAGAAATCCATCGATGAAGTGGAAGAAAACTATAACGGCCTAGTCATCTCGAATAAAGGTAAAAACTTCTGTGTTGGTGCGAACTTAATGATGATGCTCATGGAAGCACAAGACTTTGCTTTCGATGAGTTGGATCTTGTTATTCGTAAGTTCCAACAGATGACAGCGAAAATTCGCTATAGCAGTAAACCAGTTGTAACCGCACCATTCCAAATGTCTCTAGGTGGTGGTGCAGAGATTTGTATGCCATCAGCAAGTATTCAAGCGTCTGCAGAGACGTATATGGGTCTTGTAGAAGTCGGTGTCGGTCTTATTCCAGGTGGGGGTGGGAACAAAGAACTCTACCTGCGTGAAATTGAAAACGTTCCTAAAGGTACAGAATTGCAACCGATTGCGAATAAGGTCTTTGAACGTATTGCAATGGCAAAAGTCGGAACGTCTGCGCAAGAATCAGCTGAAAATGGGTATTTAGGAGAGCGTGACGACATTATTGCCAACCACCGTCATTTGACGTGGAGCGCGAAAAGAAAAGCGATGGAGCTTTCCGAGAAAGGATATGCCCCACCGGTTCGAAAGCCTATACCAGTCGTTGGTGAAACCGGATATGCAACGATGCTTCTTGGAGCAAAAGCCCTTAAACTGTCGGGGCAAATTAGCGACCATGACTTAAAGATCGCGGAGAAACTTGCGTTTGTCCTTGCCGGAGGTCGTGTGGCGAAAAATAGTGAAGTTGATGAGCAGTACTTGCTTGATCTTGAGCGTGAAGCATTCCTTAGCTTGATTGCTGAGCCAAAAACACAAATGCGCATGCAACACATGCTGAAAACCGGAAAGCCATTACGTAACTAGAGGAGGGAAAGCTGTGAGAGAAGCAGTTATCGTATCAGGAGCGAGAACAGCAGTTGGAAAAGCGAAAAAAGGGACGCTCGCAAAAATGCGCCCAGATGATTACGCGGCAGAAACCATTAAAGAAACATTAAAGCGTGCGGGTGACTTTGACGCAAGTGAAATTGAAGATGTGATTATCGGATGTGCCATGCCGGAAGCGGAGCAAGGATGAACATGGCGCGGAACATTTCCGGCTTAGCAGGCCTTCCGAATACAGCAGGAGCGGTGACAGTGAACAGGTATTGCGCTTCTGGCTTGCAAAGCATCGCGTACGCAGGCGAGAAGATTATGCTAGGGCATGCAAACACCATTCTTGCAGGTGGGGCAGAATCCATGAGTCTCATCCAATGGGTGGGCACGTCATCGCCCCAAATGCGAAGCTTGTAGAAAACGCACCGGAATATTATATGGGTATGGGTCATACAGCAGAACAGGTGGCACAGGAATTTGGTGTGAGCCGTGAAGACCAAGATGCTTTTGCTGTAGAAAGCCACAAGCGTGCAGCAGCAGCTATCCAAGAAGGACGTTTTAAAGATGAAATCGTGCCGATTGAAGTGACTCACCGCACAGTAGACGCGAAGCACAAACTTCAAGAAAAAATCGTTACATTTGATACGGATGAAGGGGTAAGAGAAGGCACGACGAGTGAAACATTAGGCAAGCTTCGCCCTGCGTTTAACGTTCAGGGAAGTGTAACCGCCGGGAACGCATCGCAAATGAGTGACGGTGCTGCATCCGTGCTCGTTATGGATCGTGAGAAAGCTGAAGCAGACGGGCTTAAGCCTATGGCGAAGTTTTTAGGTATGGCCGTTGCCGGTGTAAGACCTGAAGTCATGGGAATCGGCCCAGTTGAAGCGATTCCTAAAGTTTTAAAGAACGTCGGACTGAAAAAAGAAGACATCGGATTGTTTGAATTAAATGAAGCGTTCGCATCCCAAGCACTACAAGTCATCCGCTCATTAGACCTTGATTACGACCGTGTAAATGTAAACGGCGGAGCGATTGCCCTTGGCCATCCACTTGGCTGCACAGGAACAAGACTGACGCTGTCATTAATTCATGAAATGAAACGTCGTAACGAACAGTACGGCATTGTGACGATGTGTATTGGTGGCGGCATGGGTGCTGCTGGCGTATTCGAACTACTATAATTTAGGGGGAAATGATCATGACAGAAACGTTAAAAACAAGCATTAAAGGCGGCGGGTTTTTACTTGAAGATGTGGAAACAACGGATGTATTCACACCTGAAGACTTCACATCAGAACACAAAATGATTTCTAAAACAACTCAAGATTTCGTCTTGAATGAAGTTTACCCAGTCATTGACAATATTGAAAATCATGAATTTGATTATTCTGTGAAGCTATTGAAAAAAGCTGGAGAGCTAGGTTTACTCGGTGCTGACGTACCCGAGCAATACGAAGGTCTTGGCTTAGACAAAATTAGTTCTACGCTCATTACGGAAAGTATGGCAGTAGCAGGTGGATTTGGCTTGAGCACGGTGCACACGTAGGGATCGGTTCCCTTCCAATCGTATTCTTTGGAAACGATGAGCAGAAGAAGAAGTACCTTCCGAAGCTTTCATCTGGTGAATTGATAGCGGCCTATGCACTTACAGAGCCGAGCTCAGGATCCGATGCACTCGGCGCAAAAACAACGGCTGTCCTTAATGACGAAGGTACGCACTACATTTTAAATGGTGAGAAGCAATGGATTACAAACTCTGCGTTTGCTGATGTGTTTGTCGTTTATGCACAAGTGGACGGTGATAAATTCACAGCGTTTATCGTTGATCGTGACTATGAAGGCGTATCCACAGGCGTTGAAGAAAAGAAGATGGGAATCAAAGGTTCATCAACAAGAACCCTTCTCCTTGAAGACGCGAAAGTGCCAAAAGAAAACTTGCTCGGAGAAATTGGTCGTGGGCACATCATTGCGTTTAACATTTTAAACGTAGGTCGTTATAAGCTAGGTGTCGGTTGTCTCGGTGGGGTGAAACGTACGATTGAGCTTGCAGCAACGTATGCGAATGAGCGTAAGCAATTCAAAACACCGATCGCTAACTTCACAGCGATTCAAGAGAAGATCGGCTCAATGGCGACGAAATCATTCTCACTTGAAAGTTCCATCTATCGTACAGGTGGCTTGTTCGAAAAGAACCTTGGTGACCTAACCGACGAAGAGCAAGCAGATGGAGAGAAAGTAGCAAAAGCCATTGCAGAATATGCAATTGAGTGTTCATTGAACAAATTCTACGGTTCAGAAGTGTTGGATTACTGTGCAGATGAAGCTGTACAAATTCATGGTGGGTACGGCTTTATGGCTGAATATGAAGTTGAGCGCATTTACCGTGACTCCAGAATCAACCGAATTTTTGAAGGTACGAATGAGATCAACCGTATGCTCGTCCCAGGTACACTCATCCGTAAAACGATGAAAGGTGAACTTCCGTTCCTAGATAAAGCCATGGGCTGCAAGATGAACTTATGTCAATGATGCCTGAAGAGCCAGGCGATGCGCCATTAGAAAAAGAAAAGTATATGCTACAAAACGCAAAGAAACTCGTCATCATGGGCGCTGGCGCTGCCGTTCAAAAATACGGCAAAGCATTGAACGACGAGCAAGAATTGCTATTGAATGTGGCAGATATGGTGAGCGAGATCTACAACATGGAAGCTGCCATTGCAAGAACAGAGAAAGCCATCGAGAAAAACGGCGCCGATAAAGAAACGATGAAACTACTTTATACAGAAGTTATCGTTGAAGAAGGCTTACAAAACATCGAAGCAGATGCGAAAGAGTCCCTTATTCATATGGAAGAAGGCGACACCCTCCGCACGATGCTATCTATGGTAAGAAAACTGACGCGTCGCACACCGGCAAACCTTATTAAAACAAAACGTGAAATTGCCGAGCGCGTTCTACAAGAGAAAAAGTATATCGTTTAATGAAAGAGGGGGATCTTCCCCTCTTTTTATTTTTCCCTAATGATGAGGATAATCATTGATGGCCTGTATAAAACAGTAGGATTTTATCGTATAATGTAAGGGAATGTTCGTACACATGAAGGAGGAAACAAGCAACATGCTTACACTTTTTAGTTATCCACCGTGTGGAACGTGCAAAAAGGCGAAAAACTGGCTGGATGCAAACGAGATTTCGTATCAAGAACGACATATTGTTAACGACCCACCTACGCGCAAGGAGCTTCAAGAAATTAAAGCGCTGAGTGGTTTAGAGTGGAAAAAGTTGTTCAATACGAGTGGTAAGAAGTACCGTGAACTTGGGCTTAAGGACAAGCTTCCAGATGCAAGTGAGGACACCATTATTGATTGGCTAGCATCAGATGGCATGTTGATTAAGCGGCCAATTGTCACCGATGGTCATGCTGCAACAGTAGGATTTAAAGAAGACGAATTTGAAAAGTATTGGAAGCAGTACTTGGGGAATGTATCACCTGATATACTAGGTAAGTGGTAAGGTTGCTTATACAACGTTTAATTAAAAATGGGAGGTAGTACAAAATGGGATCACCAAAAGAACTCAAATATTCAAAAGAACACGAGTGGGTTAAAGAAGAAACGGGCAACTTGCGAATTGGCATTACTTCTTTTGCCCAAGATGAGCTAGGAGATATCGTATTTGTGGAATTGCCAGAAGTCGGCGATGAAATTGCTGTAAATGAACCGTTTGGCAGTGTTGAGTCCGTAAAAACAGTTTCAGAGCTTTATGCACCGGTTAGTGGTAAGGTCGTCGAAATCAATGAAGAACTTGAAGATTCTCCAGAGCTCGTCAACGAATCCCCTTATGAGAAAGCTTGGATGATCGTTGTAGAACCAACAGATCGCGCTCAACTTGATGACCTTCTTTCAGCAGATGACTATGACGAACTCATCAATCAAGAGTAAATGAAAAAGGCTGCCCAAAGTGGCAGCCTTTTTGTTATACTGTACCGGTTGGTAACGTAGGCAACGTTGGAAGAGTAGGCACAGTAGGTGTTGTAGGGACGGTTGGCAACGTACCTGTTCCAACGATTCCAGGTCCGTTAATGAGATTGTTGTTAATCTCGATGCCCGTGCAATTTCCATCATTGTCATAAAGGTAACGATACGACACAATATGACCTCCTTTAGCTTGTGTTCCTACTACAATATTCGACACGAGATGTTGGTGCTTGTATGATTGCCCTGCTTGTTTTGCTGATCTTTACATAGAGAGAACACATCCTTATTTCGACATGTATTTCCCGGGAATGATGGATGAAGAAATCTCTTGAATCTTTTTCGTAGTTTTTTCGTAAGTATGAGTTAGGAAACGGTGTAGGAGGAACGAAAGATGATGTACATTTGGATTTTGATACTAGGTTTAACGACTGTGGAGTTAAACCCAGTGGCTTGGAAACATGGAATGAAACGAAACACGAAAGCATGGCTCGCGTTCCAAGCGTTGCGCTATGTGTTTGGGCTAGTGCTTAGCTTTTATATTGTTTATTTTCAATTGCTTGATCTATCTTGGTCAGGAATTCTGAACACGTTTGGGTTTGTTGTAGCGATTAATTTAATTTTGTCAGGATTGTTTTTAGGTGCTGCACGTGTGCCTAAAAACAGTAAAGAAGCTCAGCTGCAAGCAAAGAAAGCAATTAAAAACGTACCGAGTGCAATTGGGGGAACGTTACTTGTCGGTCTTCTTTTCATGAATTTCGTGTTTCCATTTACAGTGACCGAACAACTCTCTGAACTAGGAGATATTGAGACGAGCAGTGAGCAGATCGAATCTGTTACTGAAGAAGCGGTAAGAGCAGTTCCGTATACATATGCTCGTTATAAATCAGAAATTGTATTCGGGAACATTGACAACTTTTCATTCTATGATCTTGGAGAATCAACGATTCAAAAGATCAATGACGAACTGTATTGGGTGTCCCCCATTGAGTACGCAAACCTTTGGAGATGGTGGCGAGCGGATAGTGCGCCAGGTTACATTATGGTGAGTGCGGAAGATCCTAATGCAGAGGCGCAACTTGTGAGCGATCATGAGATGACGTATGTGCCAAGTGCTTTCTTTGGAGACAACTTGGAGCGACATGTGAGGCAAGCATATGAAGATGTCATTCTTGTAGGTTATTCTTTTGAGCCAGATGATGATGGTCATCCGTACTATGCCTATTCTTATGCGTATTACGACTATTACCGAACCGGGCCTCGTGCAGACGGTGTGATTGTCATTGATGCGGTCACTGGTGAGATGGAGAAATTTGCACTCGGCGACCAACCTGACTTTATTGACAATGCTATTGATTATCGCCTTGCTCTTCAATATGCGGATTGGTTTGGCCGATACAGCAATGGACTGCTGAACGCCTGGTTTGCAAAAGAAGGGGTGCACGAACCGACGAGTAATGAAGAGATGATTGGCGTCCTCGGACCAGACGATGAGATGTATTGGATGATTGACCATATGCGTCCGAATCAAGATTCAAACACGATGGTCGGCTTTACAATGGTCAATGCACAAACAGGTGAAGCAACTTATTACACCGGATCCTCAGGTCTTTTAAATGCAAGAGGAGCGCGAGAAGTCGTGAACAAATCATTTGTGCGTGAACAATGGAGCGGAACCCAACCGGTGTTATATTCGGTGTATGATCATTACACGTGGGTCGTCCCGGTCGTCGACCAAAATGGTCTCATGAGAGAAATGGCGATGGTTCATGCTGAAACGGGTAATATTGCGTACGCATCCTCTCGCGAAGAGGCATTTAATGAGTATCGTCAGCTTTTAGCTTCTAGTCTCGGCGCGGATGACTATGTTCCGACTGATATCTATGATGAGGAAACCGTAGAGGGCGAGATCTATCGCATTAGTGATACGTTCAACAACCAGTACATCCAAGCGCTCATGACCGGGGAGACGAGAGTGCTCGAATTTGATATTACCAGTGTATCCGATGCCGTCTTCATCCAAGAAGGTGATGAGATTGAAGCGACGGTTATTGATACAGATGAAAACATTTTGCAAGTGATCGAATTTAACAACCTAACCATCGACGATAATTTTGGAGAGATTGAAGAGTTTATTATAGATGAAGAAGATCTCGAAGAAGATTCGCCAGCAGAAAACGAAGAAGATGTCACGGAAGAATAGCATAACGCAAAAAGCGTACCGAGTTCGGTACGCTTTTTTGCGCAGTATGTTCAGGCTACGCATGGACACTTTTTAACACAAGCGAACGTCCGTCGTTTGATTTTTTCTCGGAACCGGCAAGGTTCTAAGGTGGCACAGGAACTAAGCACATGGCTACACTGATGATTCGATCTGTTTTGTTAGCCTCTATGCCCGAGGAGAAAATGCTCTATAATGAGCCGGTCTCTAGGATAGAAGGCACAAGTGAAATTACAATCGGATACGAATGTGGTTGAAGCTACAACCACCTACTAGAACGGTCCGTATCCAAACCAGGCGGCAAACATGACAGCGATGACTGCGATTGTAAGTTGAATCAAGATAAAAGGCCAAATGAAACGAACCCATTTTGTCCACGGGATTCCTGCAAGTGCGAGTGCTGCCATGAAATACCCTGATGTCGGGAGAATAATGTTTCCGATTCCGTCAGCTAATGTAAAGGCAAGTACAGTCGTTTGCCTCGTGATGCTAAGCAAATCTGCAAGTGGGATCATAATTGGCATCGTGAGCGCTGCTTGACCGCTGCCTGACGGAATGAAGAAGTTAATGGCTCCTTGGATGAAAATCATCCCAACAGCATTTAATTCGGCAGGAATATTCTCCAAAAAACCAACGGCATAATAGAGCATTGTATCAATCGTGTTACCGTCTTCTAGAACAACTAAGATGGCGCGAGCAAAACCGACGATTAGCGCACCAGCGAGTACACCAGAAGCACCTTTTAGAAAGCTATCAACAACGTTGTGAACACCTAAGCGGGCAACAATGCCAATGATGACTCCGAGCAATAAGAACAATGATGCGATCTCAGTAATAAACCACTCAAATTGAATGACACCGAAAGCAAGAACAATAAAGTTTACACCAAACAATCCTAAAACAACTTTATGTGTACCGGTTAATGACTTCTCTGTTTTCATCTCACCCAGTTCGGTATTACTAGCATAATTGCCGTAATATCCGAGTTCAGGATTTCTTTTTACTTTCATTGCATACCGATAAACAAAGATGACGGCAATCGTATACATTAAAATGAAGAGAATGAGACGAAGCCACATGCCAGAATAAATATCTAGCTCAGCAATTCCTTGGGCAACACCGACGTTGAAGGGGTTCATAATCGCAGTTGTAAACCCGATCGAACTGCCAATTAGAACAATTGCAGTTCCTGTGATTGCGTCAAAACGTAATGCAAGGGCAAGTGGAATAAGAATGGGGATGTATGCCAATGTTTCTTCGGCGAGACCCATAAGTGTTCCTCCAAGGGCGAAGATGAGCATCGTTATGGGGATAAACCACTTCTCTTGATTCACTAGTCTAAAAGAAGCGACGGTAACGAGTCGGTCAATGGCACCTGTACGATTCAAGATCCCAAACGTACCTCCGATAATTAATATGAAGAAAATAATATCTGAGGCCTCGACGAGACCGGTATGTATAGAGGTGAAAATCTGAAACGGATGTATTGGATTTGCTTCTACTTCGGTGTATGAACCAGGGTCTACCACTTCTCGACCATCTTGCTCTACTCTTTCATAGCTACCTGCTGGAATCAAGTAAGTCAGAATAGTTGCAAAAATAATCACGCCAAAAATTAAGGCGAAAACATTCATTCCCCGGTTATTTTTCTGTTCGGACATTTCTCATCCCCCTATTGTTGTATTTCATTATCGTATAGAATAATGGTCATAAACGCAAACCATTTCTTAGGAGGAACGACCGGAATGCAGACGATTCATGCCACACGAAACGACGCCGATATGATATGTACACTGATGCATGAAGCATTTGCTGAGTATAGAAACGCCACCCCACCATCAAGCGCTCTAAAAGAAACACCACATACAATTGCTGAAGGATTTGATGCTGGAGAACAAGCCATGATTGCTGTTGATAGTGGACAAGCCGTAGGGGTAATCCGATTTCGGGAGTTTGAGGATCATATCTATTTCTACCGCTTGTCAGTCCCCCCTAGTCATCAAGGAAAAGGGGTTGCCAAACAGCTAATCCGTGCACTTGAAACGTATACACAATCGATTGGCTATGGAGAAATTCGCTGTCGAGTTCGAGCTTCTGTTTCTCGAAACATGCACCTGTACGAAAAGCTCCACTATGTAACAAAGAAAATCGAAGCGAAAGAAGTGAACCATCGCATCATTGACGTTGCAACCCTTTCTAAAAGTTTAGTATAGCTTTGCTCACTTCGCATAAACTAGCCTTTAATTCATTTAAAGGAGGGTATACTGTATGAATGATAAGAAAAGAGAAGATCACAAAGATCGACCAAAAGAAATGCAGTACGAAACCGAACATCCAGGGCATGAAGAAGTAAAAATGAACGACCAAGCACACCGAACCCAAGAAAACAGTCGTTTAAACGAATACATGAGCGCAGAGGATATCGAGGAATAAAGCTAAAGCCTAGCCGCCCATTTATACGACAAAAAGTGGATGACTCATGGCGAGTCATCCGCTTTTTAGCATATTCATTTGGCTCTCTATTATTTGTGGTAGCCTCCGTTACGACCTGAACTATACAGGATGAACTTAAGATTTTCCTGATTTGCACTGTTGGGTGTTGCTTTCCACTGCAGGCGGATGCACTCCAGAGCATAAGTGCGACATCACCTCTCACTGCGCTCCGCTTGTGCTCGCTGTGTCTACTTGACAGTCCAGACTACAAGTGCAACATCGGTGCGGTGCTTTACTTTGAATGGATGCTTGGTGTTGGTATTTTCTAGGAGATCGGTGATCTAGATCACGCCCAAAATGGTCTAGATCACGGTAAAAAGGTCGATTTTCCCAAATACTTGACGATCTATATGGAATGAGCTAAACATTTTCTTTATTTGCACTGTTGTGTGGAGGGGGTAGCGCGGTGGTGAGTGTCTTTTTGCGCGCAGATCTAATGTTAAGAAGCGAGCAATCGGTCGCCCCCAAGGGGCCGAGCCCGATTTTACTTGGGAATGAAAAGGATGGTTCTCTGAACCGTTGCCGCAGGGGGTGAGGGCACATGCGGGCAAGACGAACGAACGTTCTGCGCGCAAGCTTGCCTTGTTTAACGATTTTGGCGCTCATTCCGCTAAAGTCCTGCGCAGTTTGCTTCCACTGGAGCGCAGATTCCAGGCGGAAGTGCCAACGACACGTCGGCCCCAGCGGGGCCGAAGCCAAATCGGACTCGGTTCGGTGCGGGCCGCGCCGATATCATATGGGTACTTGAGGGCAAGTATGTGTGGTTATAGAGTGAAACGAAATGGAAGTAAGTATATTCCCTGCAAATGACGTGTCGAACGTGTTTCGTGATAACTACGAATGTACGCTAGCAGATCGTACCTCTACTTCGCCTGTCCACTGGATTTTTCAGGAAGGTATGTTATATTCAAATTTATACGTACATAGGTTGAACGGGGGAGGCGAAGACATGATAACGAAAAATGATGTATTGCTTCTAATTGATATTCAGAAAGGGTTTCACAACCCGAAGCTGGGATCACCTTACGATTTGGGTGCTGTTGAAAATATGAGAGATTTACTGAAGCTATGGCGAAAAAACAAAAGCCGTGTGATTCATATCCAACATACTCCAAAAGAACGAACGTCTTTATTTCACCCGAGTAAAGAAGGACACGACTTTATGGATGGATTTGTCCCGGAAAATGATGAAATTTGCATTCAGAAGCCGACGAACAGTGCGTTTATCGGCACTGATCTTGAACAGGTGCTCAACGATAACCATCCGGAAAGGGTGTATGTGATTGGACTAACGACTCCTCATTGCGTTTCAACGACAGTGCGAATGAGTGGGAATTTAGGCTTTTCAACGGTGATAATTGAAGATGCGACGGTTTCTTTTCCAATTGGAGAGTACGATGGGGAAACGGTTCAAAAGCTAACAATTGCTACACTTAAAGATGAATTCGCGAGTGTAAAAACAACTGAACAAATCAAGGAGTCGTTTACGATTGAAAACGAGACAGATGGCGGTCGCCCTCATCAACAATCAACAAGGTGAATATTTGTTTCTCAAAAAAAGGAATGACCACGACTTTCTTGCCGGTTTCTATGTGCCGATCGGCGGTCATATTCGGCCCGAAGAGCTGATAAACGTGAAACAGGCGTGCCTTCGTGAAGTATATGAAGAAACTGGTTTGGAGCAAAAAGATTTACACAATGTACAATACAAATATTTGCTCGTCCGGTACGTTGATGATGAAATTCGTTTGCAATATGTTTTTACGATGTCGACCCTTGGAACCCCGACATCGAGTGAGGAAGGCGATCTCTACTGGCTCACATCTGAGCAACTACTAACACGACGCGTGACGCCTCCGATTAAAGCAATGGTCGAGCATTTTGAACGGGATGGCAAGGAGACGAACGACATGTTTGTTGGTACGCTAGGAACTGGCGGATGGATGCAATGGTCGACATTAATTGATTGTTGAATGTTGTCAAAAGACGTGGAAATTCGATACAATTGGTAAGAGTTTTCAGTAAATGCGAAACCTTGCAGTAGAAAAGTACGTAACAAGAATAAAAAAGGAAGGTGATTATTTTGGACATCGTATTTATTTTCATTATTTTAGGTGTTGTCGCTGCACTTGTCCTAATCTTTGGACTTATCGGTTTTATCTATGTGAAGAGACGTTATAAAACAGCGACGTCCAATGAAGCACTTATTATTACAGGTCCGAATTTAGGTGACCCAGAAAAGGACAACCGCATTTTCCAAGACGATAATGGAAGAAGTATGAAAATTATTCGTGGTGGTGGCAACGTTTAAAGTTTTTCCAAACGAGTACGCCTGTTGATTTAAATTCATTTCAAATTAAACTGACGACACCAAAAGTGTACACTAGCCAAGGGGTACCTGTTGTTGCAGATGCGATTGCTTCCGTAAAGATTGCAGATTCTCTTCACGGTATTGCAAACTATGCAGAACAATTTCTCGGTAAGAAAGAAGGAGAAATTGAGCAAGAAGTTTCAAAAGTACTCGGTACGAACCTTCGTGCGATTTTATCAAAGCTCTCAGTTGAAGCGATTAACAATGATCGTGAATCTTTCTCTCATCAAGTTCAAGACATCGCTCAAGTTGAGCTCGATAACATGGGTTTTACGATTACATCATTCGGCCTTGATGATTTACGTGACGCCGATGAAGAGAACGGATACTTAGAAAATCTCGGTCGTCCGCGCATTGCTGAAATTCGTAAGAAAGCGGACATGGCAGAGTCAGATGCAGAAAAAGAAACGAGAATGTACAAAGCGAAAAACGATCAAGAAGCGAAAGAAGAAGAAAATACACGTGCGACGACCATTGCTGAATCACAAAAGAACAAAGATATTAAAGATGCAACATTCAAACAAGAAACTGAACGGGCACGAGCGCAATCTGAGCAAGCGTATCAGTTAGAACAAGCCCGATTAAATCAAGAAGTGAAAGAAGAAGAAATGCAAGTGCAGTATATCGAACGCCAACGCCAAGTTTCACTTGAAGAAGAGGAACAAAAACGACGCAAGGCACAAGCCGATGCAGATGCGTATGACATTAAAGCAAAAGCTGAAGCAGAAGCTGATAAAGCGAGAATTGACGGTGAAGCAGAAGCTTCCATTCAACGTGCCGAAGGTTTGGCCCAAGCGGAAGTCATCCGTGAGAAAGGCCGTGCAGAAGCCGAAGCGAAAGAACTCATGGCCGAAGCAATGGAGAAGTACGGGGAAGCCGCTATAATGGAAATGATGATTCGCTCGCTACCAGACATTGCAAAAGAAGTTGCTGCCCCACTTAGCAAAATTGACGGCTACAAAGTCATTGATATGGGTGGCTCCGACTCCAAAGGTGGTGCTCATAAAATTGCTGGCAATGTAACGCAAACGATGCTCGGTGTGCAGGAAAGTTTGAAAGAAGCAACGGGAATGGACCTAAAAGAGATGCTCGAAAGTTTCGTTGCTCGTGGCAATTCTAGCGTAGGCAATACCGTGCGTGAAGGTCAACCTCAGTTTGCTGCAGCTAAAGACGAAACTGCGGCAGAAGCCGATGCGAAAGCAGAAGAGTCGTCCGAACCGGAAGCGTCAGAAGACACGTATTCCACATCAGCAGAAGAAAACCTTGAATCCTTTTATGACCGTGACAAAAACGACTAGAAAGTCTCATGCCCGTGTTGAGGTTTGTTCTTAACACGGGCATTGTTATGAGCTTTCGAGAATGGAGAAATGTGTAATGAAGAAAGAGGATATTGAACAACTTATTAGTCAAGATGAATATATGGTGAAATGTTTACGCACAGTCCGAAAGCTAAACTTACCTGATTGTTGGATCAGTGCAGGCTTTGTTCGAGCAAAAGTGTGGGATCATTTGCACCAATTCTCAAAAAGAACAGAGACGGACGATGTGGATGTCATTTATTATGATCCCGATCACGTCACGGAGTCGTTTGAAAAGCAGATCGAACAGAAACTGCACACCGCCTGTCCGGATGTCCCTTGGTCTGTCAAAAATCAAGCGCGTATGCATACGCTTAACGGTACAGACCCATATGAATCATCGCTCGATGCTGTCAGCCAATATCCTGAAACCGCTACTGCCGTTATGGTGAGAATGACAAATGCTGGCGCAATTGAGCTCGCTGCCCCTCATGGCATCTCTGACTTGGTCAACTGTGTAATAAAACCAACACCGATGGCAAAAGAACACCCCAGCGTGCAGTCGGCTTACAATCATCGGGTCAAACATAAAAAATGGGACAAGCGTTGGCCACAAGTGCGTGTAGAAAGATAAGAGGCGAGTAGGTTGATCAAGGAATATACACATTATAAATGTAAGTAATTTTTAATGAGATTTTAAGGGTAGCTGCATAAATCGGTGTCAGATTTGTTTTTCGTACGCGTGTGGACATAATCTATGTAAGTTGAACGAAAGAATTTCTTCATAAACCTATGGTAAACCAACCGATAGAGCTTTAAAGTTCAACATCATCAAAGATAATCGTACACTATAGACGTAGCAATGAATGGTTTCTATGACTGCCATTGACATTCAAAGTGTATGAATAGCGTTCATGGTCATTACTTAGCAAACTTAGTTAACACTGTCGCTTTTTCAGTATCGTTGATTGGAACGAAAGGAGATCACGCTTGTGGAAAAAGGACCGAGACGAGACCCCACAGGTCGTAAGCAGTTCACTGAAAAAGAGGAGTTAAAATACGTGTAACAGTGTTTAGCTTGATATATATAGAAAATTCCATAGATAAGGGTATATGATGGGATAATTTGCGATTGCAATGCTTCATGTTCTTGAAATCCCCACTCGAGCTGGACCCGCTGGTTCACTTTGACGAGTAGTTTAGAGAGTGAGATGCATTTTTCAGCGCCAAAGATCTCACGGATATTGTCCCTCAGCAGATATCAAAGCAAAAAACGCAAACACGCCCAATATAGGGGTGTTTGCGTTTTACTATTCACTTTCTGTCGTTTTCGGTTTTTTTGAACGAATAAATAACGCAATGACGAGAGCAATAATCGCAAAGATAAACCCGAATGAGAAGCTTTGTTGAGCACCGATTGTGAGTGCTTCAATTTGCTGTGCAGCAGTCGGATCTTCAATGCCTGAGAGCGCATTACTTCTGCCTGTTTCCATAATAGAAATAAAGATGGCAGCACCAATCGCACCAGAAACTTGCATGAGTGTATTAAAGATCGCCGTACCGTGCGGATACAAATGCCGTGGTAAGTGGTTAAGTCCGTTCGTTTGCGCAGGCATCATAATCATCGCGACAGAAACCATCACAAAAATGTGCTGAATCGCAAGTATCCACTCGTCTACACCTGGGGTGGAGAATCGATACGTGAATACGGTGATGACGAGTAAAATGGCTCCAGGAATAATGATTGGGCGCGGACCAACCTTATCAAAGATTCGCCCATGATCGGAGACATCGCCCCGTTTATAATCCCACCAGGTAACATAATGAGTCCGGTAGCAATGGCTGTGAACAGTAACGCAGATTGCATATAAATCGGCAGAACGAGCATGAGTGCAAACATCGTCATCATGACGAGCATGACAATAATTAAACCAAAAGCAAACATCGGGTAGCGGAATACACGTAAATCCAGAAGCGGATCTTTCATTTTTATCTGGCGGAATGCGAATGCGGCCAGCCCGATAAACCCTGCAGCAAGCGAGGCGATGACAATTGGGTCTGCAAGTGAGGAATCGCCTTTACCAGCGGTGCTAAATCCGTACACAATTCCTCCAAAGCCGATCGTAGACAATAAGAATGAAAAGAGATCAAGTTTTGGCTTTGAGGTTTTCGTGACGTTCTTCAAGACGAAGTAACCGAACACTAGAGAAAATAGGGCGATTGGAATCACAAGAAAGAAGATCCAGCGCCACGATAATCCTTCAATAATAAACCCAGAGACAGTAGGCCCGATTGCTGGAGCAAACATGATGACAAGTCCCATCATACCCATTGCTGCCCCACGCCTTTCTTGGGGAATGACAGCAAGAATGACATTCATGAGTAACGGAATCATGATCGCGGTCCCGACCGCTTGCACAATACGTCCTATAAGAAGGAAGGCAAAGGTTGGGCTAAAACCGGCGACAATTGTACCGAGCGTAAACAGTGTCATCGCCGTAATAAATAGTTGTCTCGTTGTGAATCGTTGAATGAAATATGCAGAAATTGGAATTAAGATTCCGATGACGAGCATATAGCTAGTCACGAGCCATTGAGCTGTACTTGAGTTCACGCCCAAGTCTCCCATAATGCTTGTAAAGCCACGTTAAGAATCGTTTCATTCAGGATCGCAACAAAGGCGCCTGAAAGAAGAACGGCTAATATCGGTATCGGTTTTACATTCGATAAGTCTTCCTTTATTTCAGCAGTTGTTGGTGCATGTGCCATAGCCGTCCCTCCTAAAAAATATATATGGCTTGAATCAGCAAGATGAATCGTACCATGATTATTTACGAAACGCAATCGTTTCGAAACAGTTTCGTTTCGTAAATTTGCACTCTGTATATCCTGGTGATACGATGAAATGACTATAGGAAGAAGGAGGCTTGTCATGAGTGCGATTGAAAAGAAGAAGGGACGCCCTTTGGACAAGAGTCGGGATCGCATCATCATGCAGTCGGCACTAGAGCTCATTGGAGAACACGGATATGAACGTGTATCGATGGACCGTATTGCTCAGCACGCAGGCGTAGGAAAAGCGACGATCTATCGAAGGTGGACGTCAAAGACACATCTCGTTATTCAGGCCATTTCAGACGTGAAGCCGTTTGAAGAGATCTTACAAGAAGTGGAGCAATTTAATGATTTACGGGATCAATTGTTTCATCTAATGGCGTCTAGCTTTCGAATCGAAGATGAATCGATTCAACGTGCGTATGCAGCGATTGGAAGTGCAGCTTCACAAAATCAAGAATTAGAACTTGGGTTACAGCAAGGGTATTATCACAAGTTTCGGCTTGCTTTCTTCGCAATACTCGACCCTTACATGTACCCTAATCCAGCACTTACGCTGGAACAGTTAGATTTAATCGCAGATATCGGACCTTCAATGATTCATTACCGTACGATCGTGACGAAGAAAACGATTGATGCGAATTATATTTATCAGATTATTGATGAGTTGATTTTGCCTAAATTATGCCATTGAAAGAATAGTTGACAACATCGGTGTGAGGGTGCTAAGATTCAAACATCAACTAAATATCCTTATCTGGAGTGGTGGAGGGACTGGCCCTGTGAAACCCGGCAACCGGCAAGCAATTGCAATGGTGCCAATTCCTGCAAGGTTGCAAATGCCTTGGGAGATGAGATGGAACGTACGATTAACCTTTCTGCTCATCTTCTAGCAAAAAGGTTATTTTTGTTTTATCCAAACGAAACGTATGCTTGTTTATTTTTTTCGAACTTAAAATATAGTGAATAGGTAAGGATACTTGGAATAGAATGGATAGGGGGTGCATCAATTGATTCAAATGAACAATGTGTCAAAGTCTTTTGTGACGAAAGATGCACACATTCATGCAGTAAAAGACGTGAACTTAACGATAGAATCAGGAGAGATCTTTGGCATAATCGGTTATAGTGGTGCTGGAAAAAGTACACTTATACGCCTTCTTAACCTTTTAGAGGCGCCTTCATCGGGAACGGTGAAAATTGCCGATTACGACATGCTGAATTTAAAAGGACGTGCGCTACGAAAGGCGAGGCAAGAGATTAGCATGATTTTTCAACACTTTAATCTCCTCTGGTCGCGGACGGTTCGGGAAAACATTGCGTACCCGCTAGAAATTGCCGGTGTACCAAAAAAGAAACGAAATGAACGAGTGGACGAACTCATTTCGCTTGTCGGCTTGGACGGTCGAGGCGGTGCATACCCTTCGCAACTGAGTGGCGGACAAAAGCAACGCGTTGGCATTGCTAGAGCACTTGCGAATGACCCAAAAGTATTGCTATGCGATGAAGCGACATCTGCACTTGATCCAAAAACGACGTCTTCGATTCTCGAGCTTCTTTATGAAATCAATCAGAAGCTAGGATTGACGATTGTGCTCATCACTCATGAAATGCACGTCATTCACAAGATTTGTGGGCGAGTTGCCGTCATGGAAGATGGAGAAGTCGTCGAGCAAGGAGGAGTGCTTGATGTGTTCAAACACCCTAAGAAAGAAATTACTCAAGCGTTCGTGAAGCAAATTACAGAAACCGATGGTTCATTAGAAGTGATTGAGGATCAATTGCACGATGAAAAAGGTACAGTCGTGAAGTTGACTTTTGTAGGTGACGAAACGGAGAAGCCTGTTGTGTCTGATCTCATTCGCAACGTAAACGTTGACGTGAATATTTTACAAGGGAACATCGCACGCACGAAAGATGGGAGTTATGGTTCATTGTTTATCTCCCTTGAAGGAACCTCTGACGCAGTAACAGAAGCACTTGCCTATATTGAAAAGCACCATGTTCAGGCGGAGGTGATGAATGATGGGTGATGAATTCCTCAGTAATGTCAATTGGGATAATATGCTCGATGCCACGTGGGAAACAGTTTACATGAGCGTCATCGCTATTTTCTTTACATTTATTCTCGCATTGCCCTTGGTTTATTGCTATTTTTGACATCAAAGAAACAGATATGGGCGAACCCTATCATTAATTGGATTGTCGCTGCGTTTGTCAATGTGTTTCGTTCCATTCCTTTTATCATTTTAATTATCTTACTCATACCGTTTACGGTTGCAGTACTCAACACGATGCTCGGGCCACAAGCTGCACTACCGGCATTGATTATTGGAGCCGCTCCCTTTTACGCAAGGCTCGTTGAGATTGGTTTGCGTGAAGTAGATAAAGGGGTTATTGAAGCTGCAAGATCAATGGGCAGTAACCAGTTCCAGATTATATTCAAAGTGTTACTCCCAGAATCAATGCCAGCGCTCGTCTCAGGGATTACCGTCACATCCATCGCACTTGTTGGTTATACAGCGATGGCCGGAGTGATCGGTGCTGGTGGTTTAGGGGATCTTGCGTTTCGAGATGGTTTCCAAAGAAATAACCCTGAAATAACGTTTATTGCAACGATTATCACACTCGTTATCGTCTTCATCTTTCAAGGTATTGGAGACGTTCTAACTAGAAAATTAGATAAAAGATAGGGGAGAGTTTGATGAAAAAGTTTTACACCGCAATTGCAGCAGGATCGTTAACGTTAGCCTTAACGGCATGTGGCACTTCTGATGAAGAAGGAACAGACGAATCAGCAGGAGATGCACCAGAAGAGACGGAAGAAACTGGGGATGAAGGCGATGATGAAGCAGCCCAAGATGGCGAAACACAGTCACTCGTTGTCGGTGCATCAAACGTTCCTCATGCAGAAATTCTAGAATACGCCACAGACCTACTAGAAGAAGAAGGCATTGAATTACAAATCCAGACATTCAATGACTATGTAATGCCAAACCAAGCCCTTGACCTTGACGAGTTGGATGCCAACTACTTCCAACACATTCCGTATTTAGAGAGTCAAATTGAAGAACACGGATACGATTTTGAGAACGTCGGTGGTGTTCATATCGAACCGATGGGGGGATACAGCCAAGAGTACGGATCATTGGCAGACCTTCCTGAAGACGCACATGTTATTATGAGCGACTCTGTCGCTGACCACGGCCGCGTATTAAGCTTGTTTGAAGCCGAAGGATTAATTACCATTGCTGATGGCATCGATCCAATCTATGCAACGATTGATGATATTGACGAAAACCCGAATAACTTTGACTTTGATCCGTCGTACGAAGCCGCTTTACTTCCACAAGCGTTCGATGTCGGTGAGGGCGACGTCGTGTTCATTAACTCTAACTACGCCATTGATAACGACCTAAACCCTGTCGATGACTCCATTGTCGTCGAGAGTGGTGAAGATAACCCGTATGTGAATGTGATCGCTGTGAAAGCTGAAAATCAAGAGGACGAGAACATTCAAACACTCGTGGACGTTTTGCAATCTGATGATGTGAAACAATTTATTGAAGATCAGTATGAAGGTGCCGTCCTTCCGGCTGAATAATGAGAACCCCTCCAAGCTTGGCAGCTTGGAGGGGTTTTGTTGTGTCGTCCTTAGGTTGTGTATAGGCATAGCAAGGTGCCTGCCAATAGAATCTAAGCCGTGCTTGTTTTGGCTCGATCAGTGGTTGCTTTTTGTCTCACTAGTAGCAATTATGTGGGTTAACGCCCAAATATACCTCTTTGATATTGTTGAGGTTTTTCTTACTTTTTGTTGCGGTATAAATACATCGTTAAAGGTGCGAAGATTACGATGAAAATTGCCGATGTCAGGAGAACGAGGCCAATCTGTTCAAAGGTCCCAGTTCCATGCATCCAACTCCGTACGGCATTTGCTAAAACGGAGATGGGGTTTACCTCTACAAAACCTTGAAGCCATCCTGGCAGCGTGTCTGGATCTACGAAAACGTTACTTACAAATGTTAGTGGAAACAGAATCATCATGCTAACCATCATTAACGATTTGTCTGAGCGCATAATAAGACCGAGCGTTGTCCATAGCCATGATAAGCTGAATGAGAAGAATAGGATGAGGACGAGAGCAACCAATACGCCGGATACGCCCCCTTCCGGTCGAAATCCTAAGATGAGACCGAGACCAATCATAATGAGAGAAGCTAATGTGTATCTCACAACGTCAACGAGCAGCGCACCAATCAAAGCGGATGGCAGCCAGATTGGCAAGGTGCGGAAGCGGTCAAAAATTCCTTTTCGAATATCATTATTTAGATCTAAACCTGTATACATCGTAATTTGAGCAACAGTCATGACGAGAATACCGGGCAACAGAAATTGCAAATACTCGGTCGTTGAACCGGCGATTGCCCCGCCAAACAAGTAGGTGAACATGAGTAAGAAGATAATCGGAAATAGCGTTACGTCGAACATTTGCTCCGGAACATGCTTAATTCGTAAAAGTGTACGTGATGCAAAGGTGAGCGTTGAAGAAAAAGGACTCGGTCGACGGGGACGCTTCCCAGAAGCAATCGCATCATGAAGACGTTCTTCATTCATTTGTTTCGTCATTGATCTTCTCCTCATCTGGTGTTTTGGAACCTGTGAGCGTAAGAAATACTTCGTCCAAACTCGGTTGACCTAAAGAAAAGCTACTCATTTGGATGTATTCATTCGCGAGGTTACTAAATGTTTCAGCAATCTTGGAGGGCTGATCGACTTGTATAGAGAGGGAATGAGCATCTGTAATTTGTACGACGTTGCTTAATTTATTTTCGAAAATTTGCTGTGCCCGAGATAAATCATTCTCATCAACGAGCGTCACGTGCAACGTGTTTCGTCCAATTGATGCTTTCAGTTCTGCGCTTGTTCCTTCTGCAATCAATTTTCCTTGATTAATGACTGCAATTCGATCCGCTAATTGATCGGCTTCTTCTAGGTATTGCGTCGTAAGTAATACGGTCGTTCCTGCGCGGACGAGTGAACGAACAATTCCCCACACTTCGATGCGGCTTTCTGGGTCAAGTCCGGTCGTTGGTTCATCAAGAAATAACAAGTCCGGAGTCACGACGATACTAGCGGCGATGTCCATTCTTCTTCGCATCCCACCGGAGTAGTTCTTTACTTGTTTTTTGGCGGCGCGTCAAGACGGAAGGCGACAAGAAGTTCGTCGGCTCGGTTTTTCGCTTCCTTCTTTGAGTAGCCCATCAGGCGCGAGATCATGACAAGGTTCTCCTTTCCGGTCAAGTCTTCGTCTAATGAGGCATATTGTCCGGTTAGACTAATTCTTGCACGAACCGCACTCGTTTCGCTTGTAATGTCGTGACCAAAAACTTTTGCACTTCCTCCGTCTGGTTTTAATAGCGTAGCGAGCATGCGAATGGTCGTCGTCTTTCCTGCGCCATTTGGACCGAGGAATCCATATACCATTCCTTTTGGTATCGTAAGGTCGATGCCATCAACAGCCCTTTGCTCACCAAATCTCTTCACGAGACCTTTTGCTTCAATTGCAATATTGCTCATTTTGTCACCCTTTCTGTTCAACTAAATTGATTCTTATTTTCGTTCACCCATTGACTGAACCTCTTTGGAGGTCGTTTTAGAACCTTTTCAACGGTTGGTAAGATGGTGGTGCCAATTTCAGGTGGCTGAGTGCCCATCTGCACGAAAAACTGGATGCTTTCATCGTCATACCCTGCGTCTTTCCAGCGCTTCCGAGCTTCATCCAAAGAGAGCTCTTTAAACGAAATCGATGTTCTTAGCACATGACTAATCATATCAACGCATTCTTTTTTTGATCGCAATTCAGGTCCTGTGAGTGTGTAAAATTGTCCATAGTGATCCTCATTTACCAATGTTTCTGCGACCACTGCTCCGATATCACCTTCGTGAATAATTGCTGTCTTGATATGGCCGCCAAATGCTTCGATCACTTCACCATTACGAATGGTGTCCTGCCAGTCATCAAGGCAGTTTGCCATAAACCCGACGGGTTGAACAAACGTTGAAGTCATCGTGCTGTTTCGTAACGCTTGCTCCACCAGTCCATCTCCGTAAACAGTGAGCAGCGACACGTGTTTAACTCCTGCTTCCTCTGCAAGCGCAATGACCTGCGCATCGGTTTCCAAATCGGCACCAGCTACATCGCTTGATAAAATCAAGTACATGGCATCAATGTTGTGAAGAGGTTGACGCATCGTTTCCGGTTGCATCAGATCCCCGTAAACGACCTCTGCACGGTGGGGCAGTTGTGCGTTTTTCGGATTTCTCGATACTGCGCGAACAGATAACCCTTATCTATCAGCTGCTGAACTACGTGTCGACCTACTGTGCCAGTAGCCCCTGTAACTAGAATATTCATCATTCGTCTCCTTCATTGTAGATTTGGGTTATTTTCTTGATTTCTTGAAGAACTTCTTTTCGCAATGATAGTGGGAGATCACTTCTACATTTGATCCATAGCTAAGAACAATCGATAAAGCATATGTCGGATGATAATATTCTGTATAAACGTAGATGTGGTCATTAAATGTTTCGGTTTGTTCAGGAAATTGCTCAAGCACTCGTTGTTTAACATCTCGCGAGAAGCGTAGATGCAATGGTATTGGAGCAATAGAATGAGGGTCACTTTTTTTACGTTTCGGCGTGAAGCTCGTCAAAAGAAGCAACAGTGATTCCATGCGCGAAAGTCGAAACAACCGATCAGCTTGGCGAGTTAAACAAAATGCTTCAGCGTACCACGTTCCGTAATCAAAATGTAGGTTTCTCGGTTCAACTGTACGCGTCGTAACCTCACCAGTTCCACTCGTATACGTAAACGAGACTTGTTTCATTTGGTGAATGGCTTCTGTCCATTTTTGGATGTACGTGCGTTCTTCTTCAGAAGAACTAAGTGAAAAGATGACGGAGTGATTATCTGATGATGTAAGTAGCAATGGCTGTAAAGATGCCAGCCTTTCGGAAATCGCTTGAAAAGGTGATGCATCCAAACTTTGCAGGAGATGGTAAACGGTTCTCATATCTTCTAATGAAAAATGCTGCTTGGATAAATAAAAGCCATCCATAATTTCGTAACCGCCGTCCGTCCCAGGAAAAGAAACGATCGGAATGCCAGACTGATTGATGAGGTCGAGATCCCGATAGATTGTTCTAACCGAAACTTCAAAACGGTCGGCAAGCGTTGTTGCCGTCACGCGCCCTTTCGTCATTAACATTGTCGTAATTCCGAGTAATCGTTCTAACTTCAAAATAGGTGCCTCCCCATACAGTACACTTTAGGTCATCATACATGACATCTTGCGTGTCAGGGTTATAAAAATAGAGCAACTTCATGATGAAGTTGCTCAGTTTGTTGGAACTGTCTACTTTCATATACAAGATCTGTACGCTCAGGCAAAGTCATTTTAGTAAGGTAGCGCCTTTCATACTAAACCATTCAATTAGTTGCTCGTCCCGACATTATCCATCAAGTCAATGTACACACCTTCGTCTTGTTTCCATTCAAGGAAAAATACATCATCTGGCGAGGAGATGTTTCGTTCCCGAAGCTGTTGTTGTAACCACTCTCTACTCAAGCCTGCCTGTTCAAGATTATCATCATCTATTTGACCGTCACTAATGAGGGTGATGGGTAAGTACACAGCTTTAGAAGGAACATTCAAATCTTTGTTCGTCGGTTGGTCATATTGTGACTTCTTTAGAACGGTTACGCTGCCATCGGTCTCAATGATGGCGTAAGCGACTTCTCGCATAGAAAACACCGATTGTTGCCGGAGAAGGTTTTGTAATTCGTTGAGGTCAACTTTATTCTTTTTCATCTGTTCTCGATCAATTCGTCCATTGCGGATGACGACGGACGGATTTCCTTCAAGCATTCCTCTTGTCTTCCTGAATTTCTGCGTTAAGAATTCAATTAGAAATACTAAAAGTCCCCAAAAAGCAACAGAGTAAAGAATTGTTCCTAAACGAACTTCGTCATCATAAATCGCATTTCCAACCAGTTCACCGAGAATTAAAGCAGAGATAAAATCAAAGGGTGTTACTTGTGCTAGAGATGTCTTTCCAAGAAGTTTGGTCATAATAAGAAGAGCAAGAAAACCAACACTTAGTTCTACGGATGTCGACAATATATCACTCAACGATATCCCTCCTTCTCGTGTTAAGTTGCACCGAAAAGAAACAAAATATCAGCGGAATGTTGAACAGGTGCAAATGGAAGCCCTTTCGCGAAAAGAAGAGCCTAAATTTGGCATTTGCGCGTGAATCATTGTGTGCTATAATTCGTTGCTTAAGTTTAATTTAGTTCACAACTTCGTCACGATGGTTTATCGCCCCAAGAGATGGGCAGGAAGGAATAACTAAATATATGGATAAGCTTGTTGGGAAAATTGATTGGCCCGTATTTGTACTGAGTGGGGGGCTCTTGTCCTATTCGTGTTGGCTTCTTTCATTAATGTGGAGGCTGTCGGGGACATTGTTAACTTGCTGTTTGGTTGGTCCGTTGACTATTTCGGTGCATTTTGGCAAGTATTACTTTTACTCATGCTCGGTGTTTCAATCGTCCTCGCATTTTCAAAATATGGGAATGTACGCTTAGGAGAACAAAGTGAAAAAGAGCTAAGCACATTTCGATGGGTATCTGTCATATGTATTTCACTGCTAGGGGCAGGTGGAGTATTCTGGCAGCTGCCGAACCGATGTATTACTTCATGGAAGTGCCCCCTGTACACGACGGGATTGAACCAGGATCACCACAAGCCGTTATTCCAGCGATGGCACAAGCTTATGTAAGCTGGGGGATGGCAGCTTGGGCTGCACTCGGTACGACGGGGGCAATTGTCCTTATGTATGCTGTGTATCATAAAGGAATGCCGATGAAGCCAAGGTCAATGTTGTATCCCTTTTTTGGTGAAAAAATTGCCACGCACAAACTCGGAACGGTAATCGACGCGTTTTGTATTATTGCTGTGGCTGCTGGAACCATTGGTCCAATTGGAATATTAGGTTTACAAGTAAGCTACGGATTAAACGCTTTATTTGGATTACCTGACATTTTCGGTATCCAGCTAGTCATTATTGGCTTTTTATTGTTCATCGTAACGATTTCAGCCATTACAGGTGTTCATAAAGGGATTCAATGGTTAAGTAAATGGAACATTATTTTAGTGTTTATCCTTGCAGGGATTATCCTTATATTTGGACCCGGCGCTTATATCATCGATACGTTTGTTTCTTCATTCGGGTATCATGTGAATCATTTTATAACACTTCATACGTATCGAGGAGACAATGATTGGCTCGGTGCGTGGATGCTCTTCTTCTTTGCATGGTTCATTGGGTTTGCCCCGATGATGATTATGTTAATTGCACGTATCTCTAGAGGGAGAACGATTCGTGAGATTATTCTTGCGGTGGCAGTCATTTCTCCTCTCATCACGAACTTCTGGTTTACGGTTGTGGGTGGCTCTGGCATCTATTATGAACAACAGCAACCTGGCATTATCTCACAGCCATTGGGTGAAGGTGGTTTGCCTGCAGCGATCATCGCTGTTGCAGGGCAAATGCCATTTAGTGTCGTCATGCCGTTTATCTTTTTAGTATTGGCGATTTTGTTTGTCATTACGACAGCCGACTCAATGACGTATTCCATTTCAATGAGCATGACTGGTGAAGGCAACCCGCCAAAGCCGATGCGTGTTTTCTGGGCAGCGATTATGGCTACAGTTGCAGCCATCTTAATCTTTATTGGAGAAGGTAGTATTGATGCGCTTCAATCATTTATCGTTGTTACCGCAGTCCCGGTATCGATCTTGCTGCTTCCGACGATTTGGCAAGCACCAAAGATCGCAAAACGACTTGCGAGAGACCAAGGTTTGATACGAAAGCCATAACTGGAAGATTTATGCATAGTTTGCCCTCCTTTCTTGCATAATAGACGGGTAAGGAGGGTATGCTGTGCCGAAGGAAGAAGGATATGTCGAAGATGCGATGCTTGACTATGAAGAAGGAACGCAATTCATCGCACAAAAGCTGCCGCGGCTAATGAGGAAATACCAAGCATTTACAGATACGTGTTTCACTAAAGGAAAACTGGCTGTAAAAGACAAGCAATTAATGGCACTCGCCGTTAGCGTCGCCTTGCGGGATGAATATTGCATCTTATCTTATACGAAAGCATGTATTGATGAAAATTGTACCGACAGCGAAATATTAGAGGCCGTTAGTGTGGCAGCAGCATTTTGCCTGCGCCTGCAATGAGCCAAGCAGCGACGCTCATAAGAGATGCACTGGACACATTTGAATCTCAAGACAAAGAAGAAGCTTCCGAATAACCACGGCATGTATGCACGTGGTTATTCTTGTGATCAAGGGAGAAGGATTGAATCTTCGTCCTCAACACGTCATAATGAGTGGAGAATTCTTGTTAACATTCAATCGCCGCGCTGAATGTGCGTCCCCTTGATGGAAGATTGAATTTGTTATAAAATAAGAATGATAATAGATTGAGAATACGCTACACACGATCTGTAGCTATAATAAATGGAGGTAGGAAAATGACAGCATCAACGTTGACGATTAAAGATTTGCACGTTGAAATCGAAGGCAAAGAAATTGTAAAAGGCTTTAACCTAGAAATTTCTGGTGGTGAAATCCACGCCATTATGGGACCTAACGGTACCGGTAAATCAACATTAGCGTCTGCGATTATGGGCCACCCAAGCTATGAGATTACGAAAGGGTCAGTCATCCTCGATGGCGAAGATGTACTTGAGATGGAAGTGGACGAGCGTGCGCGTGCAGGAATGTTTCTTGCAATGCAGTACCCAAGTGAAGTAACAGGCGTTACAACTTCTGATTTCCTTCGTACAGCGATGAATGCTCATCGTGAAGAAGGCGATGAAATTTCGTTAATGAAGTTCATTAAGACAATGGACAAAAACATGGAAACATTAGATATGAATGAAGCGTTCTCTACTCGTTACTTGAACGAAGGTTTCTCAGGTGGAGAGAAGAAGCGTAATGAAATTCTTCAATTGCTTATGCTTCAACCAAAAATTGCGATCCTAGATGAGATTGACTCGGGTCTAGATATTGACGCACTTAAAGTAGTATCAAAAGGGATTAACGACCTTCGTGGAGAAAGCTTCGGTTGCCTGATCATCACGCACTATCAGCGCCTTTTGAACTACATCACCCCAGATCACGTTCACGTAATGATGCAAGGACGTATCGTTAAGTCAGGGGATGCTTCCCTTGCACAACGTCTTGAAGCAGAAGGTTATGACTGGATTAAAGAAGAACTCGGCATCGAAGACGAGCGTGTCGGGCAAGAAGCATAAGAGACGGAGGTGGAGCTAGATGGCTGTTGAAACGAAATGGGCATTTGACCGTGAAACGGTAAAAGCTTTTTCTGAGAAGCGGAATGAGCCAGCTTGGTTGGCAGAGAAGCGACTTGAAGCTCTCACACAAGCGGCATCATTACCAATGCCAAATCCAGATAAAACAAAGTTAACGAGATGGAACTTCTCGACGTTTGAGACAATTGAAGCGAGCGGAAGAGCCATTGCTGAGTACAGTGACTTACCGAGTGATATTACGCGTCTTGCAGGAGAAGAAAGCAGCGTAACGAGCGCGCTTATTCAACGCGATGGTGAAACAGTTTATCATCAAGCAGCGAAGGAACTTGCAGACCAAGGTGTCATTTTCACTGATTTAAAAACAGCAGCAGTGGAGCATAGTGATTTGCTTGAGAAGTACTTTATGGGTGAAGCGGTACCGACAGAAGAGAGCCAATTGACGGCGCTTCATACAGCGCTTGTTAACGGTGGTGTATTCATCTATGTGCCTAAGAATGTTGAAGTGGAAGTGCCTCTTCAAAGCATTTTCTGGCAAGAAGATACGAAGACAGGGTTATTTAACCACGTCATCATCGTAGCTGAAGACCAAAGTCGCGTCACTTATGTAGAGAACTATGTGTCTTTCTCTAAAGAAGAAGCGGCAGCCAACATTATTGCCGAAGTGTACGTTGGCCAAGGTGCTGAAGTGAAGTTCGGGGCTGTTGATAACTTGGAGAGTGGTGTTACGAGCTACATTACGCGTCGTGCACACGTTCAAAAAGACGGTCGAATTGAGTGGGCCCTCGGTCAAATGAACGAAGGGAACACGATTTCTGATAATACGACTCACTTGCTCGGTGATGGTTCATACGGTGATACGAAAACAGTTGTTGTCGGTCGAGGAGAACAACTCCAAAACTTTACAAGCAACATGATCGGTCACGGAAAGCATTCAGAAGGGTACATTTTGACTCACGGTGTTATGAAGGACTCTTCTTCTGCCATTTTCAACGGGATAAACAAAATTGAAAAAGGTGGAACGAAAGCACACAGTGAACAGACTGGGCGTGTATTGATGCTTTCTTCAAAAGCAAGAGGAGATGCGAACCCAATTCTCTTGATTGATGAAGACGATGTAACAGCAGGCCACGCTGCCTCTGTTGGTAAGATTGATCCGATGCAAATGTTCTATATGCAAAGCCGCGGGTTGTCTAAAGTGGAAGCAGAGCGTCTCATTATTCATGGTTTCCTTGAGCCAGTGGTTGGTGAATTGCCGATCGAATCTGTGAAGTCGAGACTCACAGAGGTTATCGAAGGGAAAGTATACTAATGTACGATGTTCAGAAGGTGCGCGAGCAGTTTCCGATCCTTCACCAAGAAGTCAATGGACATCCGCTCGTCTACTTGGACAATTCTGCCACCTCACAAAAACCTGTACACGTCATTGAGGCGTTGGAGTCGTACTATAAAGGCTACAATTCCAACGTCCATCGTGGCGTTCATACGCTCGGTTCGAGAGCAACTGATGGATATGAAGGGGCAAGGGATACCGTCCAATCATTCATCAATGCGAAGCATCGTGAGGAGATTATTTTCACAAGAGGAACGACAACCGCTTTGAATATGATTGCATCAAGCTTTGGACGCGCGAATCTTTCCGAAGGGGATGAGATTGTACTCACTCCAATGGAACATCACAGTAACATCATTCCGTGGCAACAAACTGCAAAAGCGACTGGAGCTGTGTTAAAAATATATACCACTCCAGCCAGATGGTACGATCTCGCTTTCGGATGTTGAAGCGACGATTACGGAGCGAACACGCATTGTTTCCATGATGCATGTTTCTAACGTACTCGGAACGATCAATCCGGTAAAAGAAGTCGGTGAAATTGCACACGCAAATGGAGCGATTATGGTTGTAGACGGTGCACAAAGTGCGCCTCACAAAAAAGTAGACGTTCAAGAGTTGAACTGTGATTTCTTTGCATTTTCTGCACATAAGATGTGCGGACCTACAGGCATCGGTGCTCTTTACGGCAAGAAAGAATTGCTAGAAGAGATGGAGCCGTTTGAGTTTGGCGGAGAGATGATTGACGAAGTCGGGCTCTACGAATCAACGTGGAAAGAGCTTCCTTATAAATTCGAAGGTGGAACGCCGATTATTGCTGGAGCAATTGGTTTGGCGGCAGCCATTGATTATTTAGAGGAGCTAGGTCTACACAACGTTGAAGCTCACGAAAAAATGCTCGTTCGGTATGCGATGGAGCGGCTGCGAGAACATGAAGATGTTGACGTATACGGGCCTCCAGCAGACGAACGTGCAGGCATCCTCACATTTAATATAAAAGGCGTACACCCGCATGATGTCGCTACTGTACTGGACTCGCAAGGTGTGGCCGTCCGTGCTGGACATCATTGCGCGAGACCGTTAATGAATTGGCTGGAATGCACAGCAACCGCACGAGCCAGTTTTTATTTGTATAATACCGAAAGCGATGTAGATGCATTTGTCGATGCGCTTGTAACCGCAAAGGAGTACTTTGGAGATGTCTATGCAGAGTAATCTAGATACGCTATATCGACAAGTAATCATGGACCATTACAAAAACCCGCGTAATCGCGGGGAGCTCCCTGAAGATGATACACTGACTGTGAACATGAACAATCCGTCATGTGGTGATCGGATTCAACTTCATCTACAAGTTGAAGGCGACGAAGTGAAAGATGCGAAATTCACCGGAGAAGGCTGCTCCATCAGCCTCTCTTCAGCATCAATGATGACGGATGCGGTAAAGGGGAAACGGATTGATGAAGCCCTTGAATTATCGAACATCTTCTCGGAAATGGTTCAAGGGAAAGAGTATGACGACGAGAAATTTGATCTTGGAGACATCGAAGCTCTCCAAGGCGTCACGAAGTTCCCGGCACGAATCAAATGTGCAACGCTTGCATGGAAAGCAATGGAGAAAGGCTTGGATGCATAGAAGCCATCACTCCTAGAGTGATGACATTATAAGGAGGTCATTTAAATGGCTAAGAAAATGCCTGAGATTGGTGAATACCAATATGGGTTCCATGACAAAGACGTGTCAATCTTTCGTTCTGAACGTGGTCTAACTGAAAACGTTGTCCGGGAAATCTCGCAAATTAAAGAGGAACCGGAGTGGATGCTTGATTTCCGTCTGAAATCATTGGAGCAATTCTACAAGATGCCAATGCCACAATGGGGCGGCGACCTTTCTGAGCTCGATTTTGATGATATTACGTATTACGTAAAGCCATCTGAGCGTTCAGAGAAGTCTTGGGATGAAGTGCCAGAAGAAATCAAGAACACGTTTGATAAGCTTGGTATTCCTGAAGCTGAGCAAAAGTATCTTGCTGGTGTGTCAGCACAGTACGAATCAGAAGTGGTTTATCATAATATGCAAGAAGACCTTGAAGAACAAGGAATTATTTTCAAGGATACGGATACTGCTTTGAAAGAAAACGAAGATATTTTCCGTGAGCATTTCGCGACGGTTATTCCGCCAAGTGACAACAAGTTTTCAGCGTTGAACTCTGCGGTTTGGTCTGGTGGATCATTCATTTACATGCCAAAAGGCGTTAAAGCGGAGTCACCACTTCAAGCGTATTTCCGTATTAACTCTGAGAACATGGGACAATTTGAGCGTACACTCATCATCGCTGATGAAGGTAGCTCCGTTCACTATGTCGAAGGTTGTACAGCTCCTGTTTATTCTACGAACTCACTTCACAGTGCAGTCGTTGAGATCATCGTGAAGAAAGATGCATACTGCCGTTACACGACGATTCAAAACTGGGCGCCAAACATCTACAACCTCGTTACAAAGCGTGCGACAGCTGGCGCCGGTGCAACAATGGAATGGGTTGACGGTAACATCGGTTCAAAACTGACAATGAAATATCCTTCCATTATCATGACAGGTGAAGGTGCACGTGGAAATGTCCTTTCCATCGCGATCGCAGGTAAAGGCCAACACCAAGATGCGGGTGCAAAAGCGTATCACCTAGCACCAAACTGTTCTTCTACGATTGTTTCGAAGTCGATTTCGAAACAAGGTGGTAAAGTTTCTTACCGAGGAATCTCTCACTTCGGACGTAAATCTCAAGGATCAAAGTCGAAGATTGAGTGTGACACGTTGATCATGGATAACGAGTCAACGTCTGACACGATTCCTTACAACGAGATTTACAACGATGACATCATGCTTGAGCACGAAGCAACGGTCTCAAAAGTATCCGAGGAGCAACTTTTCTACTTGATGAGCCGTGGCTTGAACGAAGAAGAAGCTACAGAAATGATCGTCATGGGCTTCATTGAGCCATTCACGAAAGAACTTCCAATGGAGTATGCGGTTGAAATGAACCGCCTAATCCGTTTCGAAATGGAAGGTTCAATCGGTTAATAACGATTAGATAACCAACGAAGCGTTTTGTGCTTCGTTGGTTTTTTTGGCTCTATACAATTTGTAACGAGACTGGTTTTCTTTCGAGCAAAAACAAATGATTTTGTGAAACTTTTCTATTGCGATTGTTGAATAAACAAGGGAAAGGTGAAGAGACGCGTTCGTATACGTTCTACTCAGCATGGCGATTATATACAACAATATATACTAAGCAAGAGTTTATTTACTCGACTTATGGCTATGATTTAATCTCGAAGGATGCAAAGCGATAATATAGAACTGATATTATGGTAATGCTCTGTGATACTTAAACGCATGGACAGTTCGTTTCTATTTCATTCATTAGGAGGAAATACTATGCGAAATGATAATCAAAGGTCAGTGGAAGGTGCGGGTGGTTTTTTATGGGAAGTGAACAATGGTGGAACAAGCCTGTTTTTGTTCGGGACCATTCATTTAGGGACGAACGATTTCTATCCTCTGGACCCAATTGTCGAAGAAGCTTTTGATAATGCGGACATTGTTATGCCAGAAATAAACGCGAATGAAAAGTCTATGGACCAAGAAGCGCTTATGAAGCTTGCCATGTTTAAAGACGGCAATACACTTGACCAAGTATTGTCTAAACGTGTATATCATGAATTATCTGTATTGTTGCTTAAGTACGATATGGACATTAAAGATTTTCATATGTTCCAGCCTTGGTTAATGGACTTAATACTAGTAGACCTCGCTACTAAAGAAAGTAATGTTGATTCAGAAAAAAGCGTTGATCTGTATCTGTTGAATCGAGCAGAGAAATTGGGTAAAGAAATCGTACCTCTTGAAAGTGAAGGTGTACAGAGTGAAATTTTTAGCAGCTTTACTTTAGAAACACAAATTCAAGCATTGGAAAGGACAGTAAGGAATTTCAGTAATTTACCAAAAGAAACGGAGCAAAGTGCTCACAATTGGTTAAATAGAGATATTCAATCTTTCAAAAATACTCGAATCGATTTTGAGAACGATGGAATTAATAAAGAATATTTTCAGGGGATCAACGATCGACGCAATCTAGAAATGGCAGAGAAGATTGATCAAGTTCTACGATCAGGTCTAGACAAGAGATACTTTCTGTTTGTTGGTTGTTTTCATGTGATTCTTGAACCGAGTCTCCCCACAATATTAGATAATAAAGGCTATAACGTAGCGAGGATATTGTAGGTCATTAACAGACAAAGCAACGCATTTTATTGTCGAGTATTATGGCTAAAAAACAACTTCGATTTATAGATTATCGTTGTTACAATATGAGATGGAGATGCTTTCGTATTTGCATACTCTCACACGAATAAGGAAGATATTTCATTCACAAATTCACCGATGCTTCTCGCTTAGAATAGATGATGTAGAAGCTCGAAACGTGATAAAATAAACGTACAGAAAGAGTTGCACGAATGCGAGGGATAACGGATGATCTATACAGGTTTAACAGGCTGGGGAGATCATTATGATTTGTATACGAACGGAGTCCGAGGCACTGATAAGCTAGGAACGTACAGCAGCTTTTTTCCGACGGTAGAGGTAGATAGTACGTATTATGCGGTTCAGTCAGAAACCGTTTGGGAGAAGTGGATCCGTGATACTCCCGATAATTTTCGTTTCGTCGTGAAGGCTTATGCAGGCATGACGGGCCAATTAATGGAAAAGCCGCCATTTCCAGATGAGTTAACAATGTTTGAGGCTTTTCGAACTTCACTAAATCCTCTCATTGAATCGGGCAAGTTGGCGATGATTTTATGCCAGTTTCCTCCATGGTTTGATTGCACGAAGGAACATGTAATGAAGCTCAGGAATGTACGAGAGATGCTTTCGGATGTACCAGTAGCAATTGAATTTCGTCACCAAAGTTGGTATTCGGACCAATTTAGGGAACAGACATTGGCTTTTCTCCATGAACATGACTACATTCATTCGGTCTGTGATGAGCCACAAGCAGGGGAAGGTTCGATTCCGATCGTTCCGGTAGCAACGCATAAAGAAAAGACGCTCGTAAGACTCCATGGAAGAAATAAAGCGGGCTGGAGAAAAGAAACTGCTGGTGCAGACTGGCGCAAAGTCCGATACTTATATGATTACAACCAAAAAGAAATTCAAGAATGGTTGACGCGTGTAGAAGAGCTGCACGAGACGTCAACCGATGTGTACGTGATTTGGAATAACAATTCTGGAGGTCATGCGGCGGGGAATGCCAGAACGTTTCTCGACATGGCTGGAATAACTTACGAAGGGCTTGCCCCGAAACAGCTGTCCCTTTTTGAAGAAGAGCGGTGAGCAGATGGAAACCATCTATCTATATCATACGAATGATTTGCATAGCCACCTGAGCCAGTGGCCAAAAATCGTCCACTACTTAGAGCATCAAAAGCAGTACCACAGTTCTAACCGTGAGCAGGCACTGTTTTTTGATCTCGGTGACCATGCCGACCGAGTGCATCCTGTGACAGAAGCGACGTCGGGAAGGGGAAACGTTGAGCTTTTGAACGATTCTCCCATTCAATATGCGACGATTGGCAACAACGAAGGCATTACCTTCTCAAAGGAAGGCTTGGACCGATTGTACGAGCAGGCCAAGTTCAGAGTGATTTTGAGCAATCTGTATGACCAAGATGGCAAACGACCAAGCTGGGCGGAGCAACGCAAGTTCACACGTTAAATAACGGGGTGCGGTTAGGGTTTATCGGTTTGACGGCGGCATTTTACCCGTTCTATGAAAAGCTCGGATGGTCAATTGAACACCCTCTTGCCAATCTAGAACGTGAATTACCGAAGCTACAAAAGCAAGCCGATACGATTATCGTACTATCTCACCTCGGTTTTTTTATGGACGAACAGATTGCGGAAGACTTTGATGTGGATGTCATTCTCGGTGCACACACGCATCATCGACTCGACCCAGCGCCAACGATGAAGGGTACGTTAATTACACAAACCGGTAAGCTCGGTACGGATGTTGGCAAGGTGGAGCTTTCCTTTTCGAACAAGCAACTCGTCCGTGCGTCTGGCTCATTAATTCCGATTACAGCATCGGCTGCAGACTCTCACAAAGCATTACAGACGTATACTCGCTTACAAGTGGAAACGTTAGACACCTTAGCCGAAGAGGTTGGAACGTCAGATGAACGGCTCGAGATTTCGTGGACGCACCCGTCTGCGTTTTCCTCCTTCGTTGTTGAGCATTTGCGTGAGTGGTGCGGTGTGGATATGGCGATGATGCACAGTGGCTTGTTACTCGCCTCTCTCAGGGAAGGATCAATTACACGTAGAGATCTTCACCACATTTGCCCTCACCCTGTCAATCCTGCAGTCGTAACGCTAAGCGGTCAGCAATTGATTGAAGCCGTTCATCGATCATTTACCGAGCGGATGATTCACTTACCGCTAAAAGGGTATGGGTTTCGAGGAATTCAGTTAGGTGTTATGGTTTTTGCTGGTATGGAAGTTGGGTATGAGTTTGATGAGGTGAATGGATACAACGTGACACACATTACGAAACAAGGTGAGCGGATTGTGCCAGAGCTTGAATACAACGTAGCGGTTCCGGACATGCTCACGTTTGGCACACTTTATCCAGAAGTAGCAGCAAGCACGAATAAACAGTACTTTATGCCAGAACTATTGCGTGATGTGATTGCGTGGGCATTCACATCAAAGACGAATGAACAATGAACATGGCCCGAACGACCTTTGACTAAGATCATACAATATGGAGATTAAATGTGACAGGTGGGATCGTTATGATGGAAATGAGACCCGTTGAAATTGACGGTGTATGGTTTCAGGCAGTGTCTATGAAGCTTCCAAAAACTAACTTTATGGCAGTTACTAATGATGTAGGCTATATCATGTGTGGAGCTCTTGATGTTGGACTTCTAAATGAAAAGCTTGCGGATCGTGAGATCGTTGCAGGGCGTGCAGTGGGCGTTCGCTCCATTGAGCAACTTTTAGATGCACCATTAGAATCCATTACAATCGCAGCGGAAAAACTCGGCATTCATGAAGGAATGACCGGTAGAGAAGCGTTGCTAAAAATGAAATGATTTACGGCGCACCTGCTTGCCAAGAGTAGGTGCGCGTAAAGAGGAGAGAATTGACATGAGTCAGAGTGAACAACAATACTTGGATTTGCTCCGCGACGTATTGGCGCATGGAGATGAGAAGTCTGATCGGACAGGCACCGGAACGCTTTCAGTATTTGGTAGACAAATGCGCTTCGACTTGAGTGACGGATTTCCGATGCTCACAACAAAGAAGCTGCCTTTTAAACTCATTAAAAGTGAGTTGCTTTGGTTCCTAAAAGGAATGACGAACATTCAATACTTATTGAAGCACAACAATAACATTTGGAATGAATGGGCATTTGAGCGCTACGTACAGAGCGAGGATTACACGGGCCCGGATATGACCAATTTTGCTCTTCGGGCAACGAAAGACGAGCAGTTTCAACATGTGTACAAGCAAGAGATGGAAGCTTTCAAACAAAAAGTACTCTCTGATGATCAGTTTGCGACAAAATACGGAGAACTCGGCGACATTTACGGTAAACAATGGCGAGCGTGGAAAACAAGTGCCGGTGAGACGATCGATCAGATCGCTGATGTAATCCGTATGATTAAAACGAATCCTGATTCAAGGCGACTCATTGTATCGGCGTGGAATCCTGAAGATGTACCGACGATGGCGTTGCCGCCGTGTCATACGATGTTCCAGTTTTACGTGGCAAATGGAAAGCTGTCGTGCCAGTTGTACCAACGCTCTGCAGACATCTTTCTCGGTGTGCCGTTTAACATCGCGAGTTACGCTTTGCTTACGCATTTAATCGCAAAAGAGTGCGGGTTGGATGTTGGTGAGTTCGTGCATACGATTGGTGACGCTCATCTATACAGCAATCACATCGAGCAGGCGAAAGAACAGCTTGAAAGGGATATGTACCCCTTGCCTGAACTTACAATGTCAGCACGAGCGTTAGAAAGCTCGGTATTTGATTTTGACATTGAAGATATTAAGCTCAAAGATTACGAAGCGCACCCGGCGATTCGAGCGCCGATTGCGGTATAAGGATGATGGGGATGAAGATTTCAATGATTGCCGCTCACGACTTGAACCGAGGCATCGGTAAAGATAACGAGATGCCTTGGCATTTGCCGGCGGATTTTCGCTACTTGAAAAAGGTGACAACCGGCCATCCGCTCATCATGGGACGTTCAACATTTGCATCAATTGGCAAGCCGTTACCAGAGCGGCGAAACATCGTGATTACGAGTCGAACAGATTACGCGCCTGACGGTGTGGAAGTCGTCCATTCGTTAGATGAAGCCATTGAACGTTGTGCAGGCGTTTCCGAAGTCTTTATCTTTGGAGGAAGCTCAGTGTATGAACAGGCGATGGAAAGAGCGGACAAGCTATACATTACCGAAATAGAAGAAAGGTTTGATGTGGATCGGTACTTCCCAGCGTATACAGACGAAGACTGGCAGCTTGTTTGGGAAGAAGCAGGCCAGGTTGATGAGCGAAATCGGTACGCTCATACGTTTAAACAATATGAACGAAAATAAGGCATCGTCAAAACTGCATCCTGATCTCATGGATGCAGTTTTTGCGGTTTTATGAGGAAAGGGTGAGGGAAAAGGATAATATGTCATTAGGGAATGAAAGGGGGACGACGATGTCTAAATGGAATGGACTTTATCTGATTACTTTGGCTGTCTTCGTTGCCGCATGTTCGGATGCCGAACAACAGCTAGCGCCGCTGGAAGAGGAGTATGGAATTGAGCTCCATTACCATGAGGATAACCCGTACCCCGAACCCTTGCCTGAACTCGAGCATGAGCAGGTAGAAGCGATGTTGATGCAAGTGTCAGCATACATGCAAGAGGACGAAGCGGATTATCGTGTCGATCATGCACTACTACAAGCTGAGGAAGTTGCGCTCTCCATCAACCTCGCCTCAGTCATACAGATGACGAAGTGCAGCGAACGATTACAGGATCGGTCGGTTTGCCAGGTCTCAATGAAGCAGATTGGAATGCACTAGAAGATAAGGAAGCGGCAATGGACTGGCGGTTACTTGAAGATGCAACGGCGATCAATGTTGGCATGGGTGGCATCGATTGGGATGCGGGTCCGGTTATCGTTATGAATGAGTCTGAAGATTCAATAACCATTCGTAGTGAAGGGCAATGGAATGGACTGTTTGATTTTGAAGGTACCCATGTTACTTTCTCAACATCTAGTCATTGGGAAATTGAGCTCGATAAAGAAGCGGTAATTGATCAAATTATTTTCCCTGCTGAAACGTGAGCCGTTTATGAACCGTAAATGAATGTGTAAGGTTCATGAACGGAGGAGAACAATGAAACATTGGGTATTGATTGGCATTGTGACAAGTTTACTGCTGACCGGTTGCCAAGAGCAAGGCAGTGTCAATCTTTCAGAGGCTGAACGGTTTATTGACCGTATGCAGTCAGGTGAGTTCAAAGAAGCAGCAGAGCAGATTAGTGTTGATTTAAAAGCGCACATTTCTCCTGAACTGATTGAAGACGCGTGGGTAACAGCGAACGAGCGTTATGGAAATGTGCTGCAATATGATTATGTGAATACGAAATTCGAAGACGGATTTGAGACCATTTACTTTCACGGAACAGTCACAGATATGCAGCGACTCGTTAGTGTGTCGTTTAATGAACAAGATGACGTGATAGGATTTCACTTTACACACGAGGAGTGAATGCGCACGTGAAGTTTCATATGAATTACCCCTATCTATATATGATGAAAAACGGCACAGACTCCAATGTGCACGTATTCGAAGCGAAAGATACGAGTTCATACTATACGATTGTTCAGTTCATGGAAGACAAGGGAACGTCTCGGGAGATTCCTTGGGACGCGTATGAGCGAGTGCCAGGACAATCGTTGGAACAATTCGATCATCGGAAGGCAACAGTGGCATCTGGTGGGGCAGGTCTTACACCTCGTGACGTACACAAAATCGTGTGTGAGTTAAACCGTATGTTGCAACAACACGGTACGGTGGCAAATCCCGATGCCCCTGTCCACATCTCAGCAAGTGAGGGGGATGCCGGCGTATTACAAATCGGATTAGCAGGTGAAGGAACCGTTCTAGAGTTTCCAGACCAGTTGCAGTACGGCCCGGTTGTACAGTTAGAAACGTGGAAGGGTATTGAAAATCGGCACGAATGGCTCTTAGAGAGATTTGGTGTTCATCCTAGGGAAAGTGAATACGAACGGCTAAATCTTTATGATCGTTTTCGTCTGCAACTTCAGGATATTCCAGCTCATGTCCCGATTTACGTATGGCATACCCGGGAGGCTGGAGGGGAAACGGCCCGGAAATTGATACTCGCTTGGTTGCAAGACGTTCCTAATGATACGTACTCTGTTCCTTTCAAGATTTATGATCGTTCTGATGTGAAAAACATTAAGACATCGGTCATGTCTCAGCTGGTGTCAAACGCTGAGCCAGTAGCTAAAAACGAAGGCCACTTACTTGCTTGGAAGACGTTTTCAAGGCAGGTAGGAGAGCTTCGTATCGTGAACAATGGTCAATTATCAACGGTTCCAGTTTCGTCATATGATGAGGAGATTGAGCGGGCGGTTGACCAGGTAAAGCAAGTGAATGACGAAGGGTTTGCGAGTGCAACTAAAGTCATTCAAATCGTTTTAGCTAACGGCGAGCCACACATTGAGCATCTCGGATTCTTATTTTTTGAATATCGAATTTACGAGTTAATCATTCATCAAAAGCGCTTAATTATGAGCGGAAATCCAAGAAGAATGAATCGAATAAAAGTGAAACGCGCAACTGAAAAATTTCATGCTTGAACCCGTCCCCTTCTGCATATACATGGTTGCAGGAGGGGTTTTTGTATGGCACTGAAACGCTCAAAAATAGTGAAACCACAAAAGTCAAAAAGAGGCGGACCACTCCCGTTTCGTTACGTATTTCTGATCTCGCTTGCTATTTTTCTAGTGATGACCATCCATGGGTTGTATTTCGTTGACCAGCATATTCGGCCATCGCTCATGTCCATCGCAGTTGTAGAGACGAAAAGAATAGCGCAACACGCTGTTACAGAAGCAATATCTCAAGAGATGACCGATGGAGAAGATATGGATGATCTTGTTCTCATTGAACGAAGTGAAAACGGAGACATCTCTTCACTCGCATTTAATGCACAAGTTTACAACCGCGTTCTTTCCGATGCGACAATGGTCGTTCAAGATTACTTGCAAGAAGTGCAGCGCGGCATTACGCAAGGAGATATGCCTAGAGAGTTGGAAGAAGAATTTGAAGATACGGGTGTAGGAAATGTAGAAGATGGTGCAATTTATACGATACCGTTAGGGATGGCGACTGGAAATGCACTACTTGCAAACTTAGGCCTCGTGTACCTGTGAGTTTTTCTGTAATTGGAGAAATTCATGCAGACATGGAAGAACAGATTGAGAATGTCGGGATTAACAATACGTGGCTACGCATTAGCGTAGCGATTGATATGGATGTGCGTGTTGTCATACCGTTTGGGACGGAAGAAGATCACGTACAATATTCAGTGCCTGTCGGTATGGTATTTGTTCCTGGAGATGTTCCTGATTATTACGGGCAAGGTGGAGGCATGCCAGTGCCTGCCATTATGCCGAGTGGAGAGGAGGAGAGTGTGGAAATGCAAGGTCCTGAAACGCCGACAGAGGAAGGTAATAATAATGACGTGAGTAATTAGTTATAAAAAGATTTTGACATATTTCAGCAATTTAATTTATAATTTTCTATAATATTACAAAAAGGGGGTATATATATTGGCACGTGAACATTGGGGTACGAAAGTGGGGTTCATACTCGCAGCGGTCGGCTCAGCAGTTGGTTTGGGAAATATTTGGCGGTTCCCATATATTACTGGTGAATACGGCGGCGGTTCATTTCTTCTCGTTTACTTACTTTGTATTGCACTTATCGGTTTACCAGTTATTATTGCAGAATTTTCTATCGGGAAGCGAGGACAGCTGGATGCGGTTGGGTCTTATCGTAAAACGGCACCATCAAAACCGTGGGTGATAGGTGGTTGGTTAGCCGTAGCTACATCTTTTCTTATCGTTTCATTCTATGCCGTTATTACCGGTTGGGTATTGCACTTCATGTTTGGCTACTTAACGGGTTCGATTCAACAAGTAGAAACTGGCGGGGCACCGGATTATTTTACCGGGGTCATTGGATCGACATGGTTGCCGATCTTCTGGTTAATTGTCGTCATGGCAATCATTATGGGAATTCTTTATTTCGGGGTGAAGCGCGGCATTGAATTTAGTAGTAAGATCTTTATGCCGTTGCTCGCAGTGATTCTTATCATCCTGGCAGGCTACAGTGTAACACTTGATGGAGCGATGGAAGGTATGCGTTTCTTGTTCGTTCCGGATTGGAGTGCGCTATCAGATCCAAGGTTATACCTTGCAGCTATTGGGCAATCATTCTTTACACTATCTCTCGGGATGGGAATTATGATTACGTACGGTGGGTATTTATCGAAGCAAACCGGTTCCGATTTACCTAAGACGGCGAGAAACGTCGTTATTCTTGACACCCTCTTTGCAATTATCGTCGCGGTTGCCATCTTTGGTATCGTATATGCGATCGGAGCAGAGCCCGATTCTGGTCCAGGACTCGTATTTATGGTGTTGCCGGAAATATTTAATCAAATGGCGGGAGCTGGAACCCTCTTTGCAATTGCTTTCTTCTTCTTAGTATTTATCGCAGCCTTAACGTCAGCGATTTCTCTTGCAGAAGTCAGCATCTCAGCTGCAATCGAGCGCTTTAAGATTAGTCGTCAAAAAGCAGTGCTCATTATGGGGGGACTCATTACACTATTCGGTATTCCGTCTGCATTGAGTCAAGGTGGACCGTTATCAGGGTTTGAAATCTTTGGCCTTCCATTCCTAGACTTCGTAGATACCGTAACAGATAGTTACTTCCTTCCGATTGGCGGGTTAATTGTCGTTTTACTCGTCGGTTGGGGTTGGACGAAGCGCAATGCATTGGATGAAGCAGACTTCCGTAGTCCATTCTTTGCGAAACTATATCTTATCTTATTACGTTTTGTAGCACCAATCATGATTATTGGTATTTTGCTTTTGAACATTTTTGGAGTTGGATACTAAAGAGAGAAACGGCACCGAGTGGTGCCGTTTCTACATACTTAAAAACTATGATGGAGTAAGGAGAGAAGGACAATGGTTGATTGGTTAGAAACAATAAGTGGAGATATCGCTGGCTTTGTTTGGGGAATACCCCTCATTGTTCTACTTGTAGGGACAGGCGTTTATCTTACGTTTCGCCTCACGTTCTACACGTTCGCACAGTTACCTTATGCGCTGAAGCTCGTCTTTAAAAAGAACTTAGATAAAGATGCTAAAGGAGACATTTCACACTTTCAAGCATTAATGACCTCACTTGCGGCCACCGTAGGAACAGGGAACGTGGCCGGTGTCGCAACCGCCGTCGTTGTCGGGGGCCAGGTGCTGTGTTTTGGATGTGGATTACAGCGCTTGTCGGGATGGCGACGAAGTATGCTGAAGCGATTCTTGGTGTGAAATACAGAGGTCAAAACCACCGCGGTGAAATGGCTGGTGGACCGATGTACTACATCGAGCATGGGTTAGGAAAGAAATGGAAATGGATGGGGATGCTGTTTGCATTCTTCGCGGTGTTCGCAGCCATTTTCGGAATCGGAAACATGACGCAAGCCAATACGGCTGCTGATATTGTGAATTCAACATTTAATGTACCCACTTGGGTAACTGGTGTTGCTCTAACCGTTCTCGTTGGTCTCGTCATTATTGGCGGGATTAAAAGTATCGGGCGTGTAAGTGGTGTTATCGTTCCGGTCATGATTGTTTTTTATGTAGTTGCAGGATTCTTTGTCATCGGCTTTAACATCACTGAAGTGCCTGCTGCTTTCGGACTCATCTTTTATGACGCTTTTACAGGTCATGCCGTGGCAGGCGGGGCAATAGTACTGTCATTCAAATGGGTGTTGCTCGAGGCTTATTCTCTAACGAGGCCGGCTAGGTACAGGCGGGATTGCCGCTGCTGCAGCAAGAACCGATGTGCCTGCCAGGCAAGCACTCATTTCGATGACGCAAGTGTTCATTGATACGATCATTGTTTGTACGATTACAGGTCTAGCGCTCGTCATCGCCGACCTTTACACGACCGGTCCAGATGGTGCAGCTTTAACAGCGGCTTCATTTGAAGCGATCTTACCAGCAGGAGGAAGCCTCGTCGTTACGATCACTCTATTATTCTTTATTTTCTCTACGATCATTGGGTGGGCGTACTTCGGTGAGAAATGTTTAGAGTACCTCGTTGGCGATCGCGTAACGTATGTGTACCGTCTCGTATTTACGATTGCCGTATTCATTGGTGCAACGTTGCCATTAAACGTTGTTTGGAACTTTGGGGATATCTTTAACGGGCTCATGGCCATTCCGAACTTAATCGCCATTCTTCTATTGTCTGGTGTTGTCGTAAAAGAAACACAGAAGTTTAAAGATAAACGAAAGCTCGAAACGCGCTAACTACTGATAACGCCCTAGCCTTTCTCAGTAAAAGAGAGGCTAGGGCGCTTTTTGTGTGTTCGAGGCAATTTGTAGACGGGTCGCTTGAACCGGCAGCAGGACTCAAAACGTTGCCAATTTATTTGCAATCCGAAATTACTAAATTTTTATCCGTGTGTGTTCACACTGTTAACGATAAATGACTCTCCACTTGCGTCAATCTCTGTCACGTTGCAGTTTTCAATGTCGGTGACCTCACCTGCGTAGCCGTAAACGTGGATAAGAGTACGGATCGTGAAGCCGTGAGAGACGATGGCGATTTGTCCGCAATTCTCTTCTTTTGCGTGTTTCACCACGTTTTTCATTGCCTCGGTCACTCGTTTTTCATACACATCCCAAGACTCCGCTTCGCCGTTATCAATCGAACATAGCGTATCAACAACGTCTGGGACGGGGACATCCCACATCATATGGACGTCTTTGAATTTCGGCGATAATCCCTCTTTTAGTGATTCAAGCATGGCTGAATTAAAGCCACCTTCGAACGTCCCAAAGTACAATTCTCGTAACCCTTCGTGTTCGTGAAGCGGCAGGTGAGCATGGTTACTATAAGCTTGAAGAATGGACGCCGTTTCTCGAGCGCGTCCACTGTCGCTTGCATACCACCCGTCGATCGTTCCTCCTGCCAAATTCTTCCCTAGCGTTATTGCACCCGCTCGTCCAGCCTCGGTTAAAGGCGTGTCTGACCAACCTTGCACTTTGCCTTGTGTATTAAAAATGGTTTTGCCGTGTCGGATAAGTAATACCTTCATGCACATCGCCTCCTCTACTCGTTTCACTACGAGTATATCGGAAGGTTAGCTTTTTTGTCGTTCTTTTTGCTCCCACATTCTCAATTTAGGGTACGGGTCAAATGACCATTCAGAAATGCCGTTATCCCGATACACGCCGTAGTGCAAGTGTGGAGGGAATTTGCCTTGTGTACCCGGCTTGCCGTATCCTGAGCTGCCGACGCTACCAATGACGGTACCAGGGGTAACAATCGTTCCTTCTTCAATATCTTCTGCAAACCCGTGAAGGTGCGCGTAATAATGATACACGTTATCGAGATCGCGAATTCCGATGCGCCAGCCACCGTATTCGTTCCAACCTTTTAACTCGACAATTCCATAGGTGGTTGCGCGGACGGGAGTACTATATCCAGCAAATATATCTGTTCCTTCATGAATGCGGCGGCCTCCCCAGCCACGTTTCGCTCCCCACGTGCTTTTATAACTATAATTATAGTGAAGAGGCACAGGGAAGGCGTTGTCGTGTAACGAGACCGTTTGATACTTTGCATAAATGTTTGCATGACCGGTAATGATGCGCACAGCTTGGTCTCGTTGATAATGGTCCCAAAGGGCGATGCGGATGTTCTCATCATCAAATCCATACGTAGATATTTTCTTTGCCATCGTATAGAGCACATCATAATCATTTAACCGATCAGCTTCCCCATCCGCATTGCCATCCAGTCCACTCCCGTCAAAGATTCCGATATTCAGCGCATTTTTATCTTCGAGATCTGGATTTAATGCGCCCACCAATCCCGGGGTGAGAAATAAATGGAAATAAAACCTTCGCTCGGGCTGCGATCATTACGGGCAACATTAAGCCTCTTTCGTAGCTATCAATAGCTGCAAGCCAATACCAAGGTACACCTGTAATCGTATCCATGTCCCGGTATAATTGCATCCGTTCCATATCGCGCTCATCTTGAGTAAGATCACTAATGGCAGCTTCAGAAGGCATAGTATTGAATAAAAAGACGCAAACAGCCAATAGTAAACATACAGTCTTTTTCTTCATCCGACGATTCGTCCTCTCGCTTTGATTTCATCCTTTTCTTTACTATGGGACAGTTTTTCATTTTTATACTGAAAAACAACATCTTGGTCATGTTGCATTGCCGTGGTAAACTACAGGAGAAGGGTGTGATACGATGACGAAAAAAGAAGAGCACATTCGTAAACCAGACTGGTTAAAGATTAAACTAAATACGAACGAGTCATATACAGGATTGAAGAAAATGATGCGGGAGAAGAAATTACATACGGTATGCGAGGAAGCGCGCTGTCCGAATATTCATGAATGCTGGGCTGTCAGAAAAACCGCAACATTTATGATACTTGGGGATACGTGTACGAGAGGCTGTCGTTTCTGTGCGGTGAAAACAGGGCTCCCGACCGAACTGGATTGGGATGAGCCAGAGCGTGTCGCTGATTCTGTCGAGCAGATGGGCCTAAAGCACGTAGTCATTACAGCCGTCGCTCGTGACGATCTTAAAGACGGAGGCTCAAACGTATTCGCTGAAACGGTTCGAGCGGTAAGAAGAAGAAACCCTCTTTGTACCATTGAGGTGCTTCCATCTGATATGATGGGTCTAGAGGAGAATTTGAAAACGTTAATGGAAGCGCGGCCGAATATTTTAAATCACAATATCGAGACCGTTCGCAGGTTGACGAAGAAGTCCGTGCCCGGGCGAAGTACGACCGTTCATTAACATTTCTCCGCTATTCAAAAGAACTGCACCCAGACATCCCTACGAAATCAAGTTTAATGATCGGTCTTGGGGAAACCGCTGAGGAAATTGAAGAAGTTATGGATGATCTACGGGCCAATGACGTAGATATTATGACGATTGGTCAATACTTACAACCGACGAAAAAGCATTTGCCCGTCATTAAATATTATACTCCGGACGAATTTGCCGAGTTCAAGGAACTCGCCATGTCAAAAGGATTCAAGCATTGTGAGGCAGGTCCACTCGTTCGCTCATCGTATCATGCCGATGAACAAGTGGATAAAGCTCAAGTGTGGAAAGAAGCGGCCAAGTACCAGAACCAAACGCAGCTTGGCGGATAAGCGAGGTGAGAATCGTTGATTCAAGCGCATCAACAACATTTCGAACTGATTGAACAATCGAGAGAAGGCTGGGACGAAGAAGCTTTCTTGAGTCGTTACAGTGAAGTTCTAAACAAATATGATTTTATTGTCGGAGATTGGGGGCACGAACAGCTACGGCTACGAGGTTTCTTCCATGACCGCCACAAAAAAGCGACATTCGATACGAAAGTAAGTACCGTTTATGATTATTTGTATGAGTTTTGTAATTTTGATTGCCCATACTTTATTTTACAAAAAGTGAAACCAGAAAAAAGTGAATAGACTGCTCATGCCAATCTTAGGCATGAGTTCTTTTCATAGGTGGTGAAATGATGTGGATTCGGCTTGTAGCGACACTTCTCATCTATGCAACGATCTATCTTAATCAGCCTCAAGTCGTGACGTCGCCCCTGTTTTGGTTTGCAAGTGCGGCGGTAGTGACGAGCTTTATTTTATGGGATTTACCTGTGCCCAAAAGTGTATTTGTTTCCGTGCAGCTTTTGGCTGCTATTGTTATGCAATGGCTTCCTGGTGAAACGGATCTGTACTGTCTATTCCCTCTCACTGGTGTATTGTTCTATGCGTTACACACGGGTGCAACCGTTAAAACGATGGCGGTTCTTTTGTCACTCATAACCATTCCGGTTTTATTATCTACCATAAATTTCCTGTTATATGGTTTGTATGCAACCGTGCTTTTGCTTCTCGTTTTACATACGAAAAAGCTAAGAGAAAAGGAGGAAGGGTTTCAAGATGTGCTCGTTTTATACCGACGGGAAAAACGGCAAGTCATTGAGGCTGAAAACACAGTAAAGCAAGATGAGCGTGCGCGAATTGCCCGGGAAATGCATGACTCTGTCGGTCATAATTTAACAGCGCTCATGATGCAATTGAAAATGCTTGAGCTGCGCGATGAGGCACCGGAAGAAGTGTACGTAGCGTCGGCGTTGGCTTCAGAGAGTTTATCGCAAATGCGTGCATCTGTACACGAATTAAAAAGCGATCAACCAAAAGGATTAGGGATGATTATTCAGCTGATTCGAAAACTAGAATCAGAGTCGCTCATGAAGATTTCTTTTACGACAAAAGGCGGTGTGTTATCGGTTTCGCTTAGCGAAGAGCAATCGGTCACCATTTATCGATTTGTACAAGAGGGGCTTACGAATGCGATGCGTCATGCTTATTCAAAACAGGTGGATATCACCTTTGAAGTGCTCGGAGCGCGTCGGTATGTAGTACGCGTGAAAAGCGGTGCGAAAGATCACTCGATGTTTTCAGAAGGTTTCGGGTTGAGGCAATTGAGAGAACGTTTCGAGGCGCTTGGCGGAACCTTCTTAAGTGGCTATCATGACGACCAATTTGTGATCGAAGGAAGCTTTACAATTCCGAATGTAGAAGCGGAGGAGAGGGCATGGGCGTGATTCTCATTGCAGAGGACCAGACGCTCGTAAGAAAAGGGATTCGGATGATGATTGAAACTCATTCCGACTATACCGTCATCGAAGCGGCAGATGGTGTTGAAGCAGTCGAGCAATTCCAAAGTCAGTCGGTTGATGTTGTGCTCATGGATATACGTATGCCTCAAATGACGGGCTTGGAAGCAACAAAACGAATTCGAGAGCATGACCCGAACAGTAAAATTATCATGTTAACGACGTTTGCAGATGATGAGTACGCCATTGAAGCACTCAAATATGGAGCCGTTGGTTACCTTCTAAAAGATGCAAATGAAGACCGGCTTATTGATGCCATTCAAGGAGCACAAACAGGTCAGGTCGTCATTGATGGTGAGGTGGCGGCTTCTGTGATGCCAAAACTATTGGAAAGGGAATCATTACGCGTACCCGCCAAAGAACTAGCTCAGTTAAGTGCGAAAGAGGTAGAGATACTCAGGCTCATTGGAGAAGGGAAAAGCAATCGCGAAATTTCTGAAGAAATGTTTCTAAGTATTGGCACAATCAAAAATAACGTTAGTTATTTGCTCACGAAATTGGATTTGAGAGACCGAACGCAGCTAGCGATTTTCGCATTGAAGAATAACATCTTTTAAGCGCATGTTTGTCCACAGACAAGGGCGGGTACATTACATAGTGAACATGATTATTACATTAAGGAGTGTTCACATACATGAAAGTACTCATTGTAGGTGCAAACGGACAGATCGGAAAGCAAACTGTGGAGAAGATGGTAAACGACGACGTCTTTACGCCAACAGCGATGGTGCGAAAAGAAGAGCAAGTTAAAGCATTTCAAGATATGGGTGCTGAAACGGTGCTACAAGACCTTGAAGGTCAAGTGGAGGACATAGCCGCAGCGGCTAAAGGTAAAGATGCCGTAGTATTTGCCGCCGGTTCTGGAGGGCACACTGGCGCTGACAAGACGATGATGATTGACATGGACGGTGCGATCAAATCGATGGAAGCAGCAGAGCGTGCAGGTGTGAAGAGATTCGTTATCGTTAGTGCGATTGGTGTGTATGATCGCAACAAATGGATGTCAAAAGCCCCGTACTACAGTGCAGCCAAACACTATGCAGATGAATGGTTAATGCGTAGCGGTCTAGACTACACGGTTATTCGTCCAGGTGGACTGACAAATGATCGTGGCAATGGTCAAATAAAAGTGGCGAAAGAGGTTGAGCGTGGAGAAATTCCTCGTGAAGACGTTGCCGAAACGATTCTCGCCTCATTAAAAGATGAGGGAACGATCGGCAAAGATTTCGACATGATTTCTGGAACTGACGACATTGCAGATGCGTTGAAGCGTTTGTAAAAGATACTAGGTAATTCCGCGCTTATGCGTGGGAGCTTGTAGGTCAACATGCAACAAAACGGCTAAGGAGGGTCATGCCCTCCTTAGCCGTTTTGTTTATTTACAACAATACTAATAAATCAAGTACGATTCGCGAGTATCTTTAAACGTTTCTAAGTCTTCTCGCCAAGCGTTTTCCATTTCTTCAACGGTGGTGCCATCTTGGATGGCGTCACGGATCCAGCCATTGCCGAGTAAGCGGTCAAAGAAAGAGATGCCGTCTCCACCTTCTGGTTGGAATTGATAGCTGTCAGGGTACAGGTCATGAATAGTTTTCACAATGTGAAGACCCGTTGTGACGGATTCGTATGCATCACGATCTGTAATGTGGACTTCGACACCGTGTGAGAGAGTGCCTGCATGTTTAGAGAACATCGGTGTGAATGATGCTGCTCTGAAAAGTACCCCATCTAAGTCTAAGCTGTTAAGCTCTGCCGCAAGTTCAGTGCTGTTCACATAAGGTGCGCCGAGCAACTGGAACGGTTTTGTCGTGCCTCGGCCTTCAGACAGATTCGTTCCTTCAATGATACCAGTGGCTGGATAAACGACCGCTGTTTCAACAGTTGGCATGTTAGGGGATGGCATGACCCAATGCAGCTCAGTTTCATCAAAATACAAGCTGCGATCGTAATTCTCCATCTCCATCACCGTAAGGTCTGCACCGATGTCATGTTCATCATTAAAGTAATGAGCAAGTTCACCGACGGTCATACCGTGGCGTGTTGGAATTGGATAATTCCCAATAAAAGAAGTGTATTTTGGTGCTTCAAGAACCGGTCCTTCAACATCAACACCGTTAATAGGATTCGGACGATCAAGCACGATCACTTCTTTATCATTTTCTTGTGCAGCTTCAAGAAGGTAAGCCATCGTATAAATATACGTATAGAAACGAGTACCTACATCTTGAATATCAAAGAGAAGTACATCAACGTCTTCGAGCATTTCCGGTGTTGGCTTTTGTGTTTCTCCGTACAAGCTATACACAGGTAATCCAGTTTCTTCATCGATGTAAACTCAACATAGTCACCCGCTTGTGCATCGCCGCGAATCCCATGTTCTGGTCCGTACAATGACGTGACGTTTAAGTCTCTTCAGCAACGAGAACATCAACGATGTTGTCTAAATCTTGTGTTACACCAGTTGGGTTCGTCACAATTCCGATACGCTTATCTTCCAAAACGTCGAGGTTGTCAAGTAAGGCGTCAACACCAAGTTGGAAAGCTCAGGCTGTTCAACCTCATCATACGTAAGGCCGTGACCTGCTTCGTACAGTACATCATCTCCATCAATTGTCGGGATCGTAACAGGCAGTTTCCCTGTCGGACCCAATCGTCCAAAGATCGCCCTAGCCGAAGCTGTAAAGCTAGCATCTCTAAAGCTGTACTGTGCAACATAAGCATCTACATCTGGATAAGCCATAATGTCGTATGGGTTTCTGACCCCAAGTGCAATTACCGAAGCATCAGCATTTTCTTGAATTTCATTCACCATCTGAATTTGCGGGTGATTGGCATCACGATCTGCATTTGTTGCCGATGTGGTCGCTGCAATTACATAATCAGCTGCGTTGATCGTCTCCCAATTCTCTTCGGTTAGCCCGTCACTACCAAGCTCGACGTAATCGACGTTGCTGTGAAGAGGAGAGATTGAAGCTTCGAGTTCTTCGAGATAATTATTTGATACAACAGCGATTTGCTCGTCGCTTTCAGGTTGAAGTGGCAAAATGTTGTCATCATTTTTCACAACTGTAATGCTTTTTTCCGCGGCTTGTTTTTGAACTTTTTGGTGTTCAACAGAGCCAACGACACGCTCAGCGTTTTCAATAACATCTTCAATAGGCGCTGGCGCTTCTTCTTTAATGATGCCACGCTCAAGCTTTAACGTAAGGATGCGTTCCACCGATTGTTCAATGCGCTCGATGCTAATGTCACCTTCGTTGACAGCCTCATAGATCCCTTCAGCAACAGCACTCAGGCCGACAGGCATTAGCACAATGTCTGAGCCTGCTTGAATTGCACGGATCGATGCATCAACCGGACCGAAGTGATCAGCAATCGCATTCATGTTCAGTGCATCAGTATAAACAATGCCATCATAACCCATCTCTTCTCGGATAAGACCGGTTAACACTTCATAAGAAAGGGTTGCTGGCAATGTAATTTCTTCACCCGTTTTTTCGGAAATGACCGTCGTATCATCGATTTCAGGCAATGTCATATGTGCGGTCATAATCGAATCAACACCGTGGTCAATCGCTGCTTGGAATGGTGCCAGTTCGACGTCAAACAAGCGTTCACGATCATGAGGACCGAAGGAAGGCCAAGGTGCGAGTCCACATCGGTATCCCCGTGTCCAGGGAAGTGTTTTGCTGAAACGCCTACACCGGCATTTTGCACACCTTCAATGTATGCTACCCCGTGTTCAGACACGAGTTTCGGGTCTTCCCCAAATGAACGAACACCAATTACAGGGTTGTCTGGGTTGTTGTTTACATCTAACGTTGGAGCGAGGTTCATGTTCACGCCTAAAGAAGCAAGTTCATTCCCGATGGCTTGTCCAACGGCTCGTGTCGTATCAACATCTTGTCCAGCACCTAACGCCATATTCCCTGGCATGTCAGTTCCTGACTGGAGGCGAGTAACGATGCCGCCTTCTTGGTCAATCGTCATGAGCAGTCCGTACTTGTCAGAAGCCGCTTGATAATCAGCGACGAGACGTGCGGTTTGCTCCGTGGTCACGACGTTTTCCCGAAACAAAATCACACCACCGAGGTGGTATTCTTGCACCAACTGCTCAATCTCAGGAAGCATTTCTGTGACATTGGCTCCGTCATAGTTTCTAAAGTCTGGCATGAGCATTTGCCCAACTTTTTCTTCCATCGTCATGTTATTAATGGCGTGGGAGACGAGATCATGACGTTCACCACCTGACCATTTAATCACATCTGGGACGTCTTGGTTGGGGCGATTGTGTACGGCAATGCGATCTGAATAATTGCCATTCGTTGCTCGAATGTATGTGCGACCCGGTTGTCCCGTCCACTCAACCCGGCCAGTGTCATCAACAGTTGCCACATTTCTGTTTGTGGATGTCCATTGAACATCTTCAGGGTCGGCAAGTGTAAAGTGGCCATCTGAATAGACGTTCATCCCTGTTAACTGAACATGATCCGTCACTTCAATGGTAGCTTCATCAAGATTTTCATAGAGAACAAAGTCTTTTTTTCCATCATTCGCTTTGGATGTCGCAGGTGTAGCCCAACTGGAAAGCACAAGCGCTCCAATGAGACCGAGTGACGCCATTTGTCGCATTCCTTTTTTCATTATTTCATCCTCCCTTTTTCTTTCCATTTACGTTGTGTTATTGCCGTATTGCCTCGTCATCAACACCCAGAAGCCTCCTTTCTCGTTTAGACATCATCTTTTACCCTTTAACCGCGCCCTCTGTCATCCCTTTAGTGATTCTGCGTTGGAACACACTGTATAAGATGATGACTGGAATAATGGAAATGGTGAGTCCGGCAAACAGCGTTCCCCACGCATTCGTGTATTGCGCTTCACTATTCATCAAGTCCATCGCAAGACCGAGCGTGTAGTTTTCACTTGATTGTAAAAAGATGAGTGCCATGAAATACTCATTCCAAAAAATAATCGCATTCATAATCGACACCGTAATAATTCCCGACATCGTAAGAGGAGTAACGACCTTCCATAACGTGCCGTACGGAGATAATCCATCAATCGCCGCCGATTCTTCCAATTCTTTAGGAAATGAACTCATAAAACCTGTCAGTATAAATACACTGAACGGAACTTGACTCACAGCGTACACAATGGTGAGCCCTAGTAAACTATCGAGTAGATTTAAATTCCCAAGAATGAAAAATAACGGAATCCAGCCGAGTACAACAGGAATGAGCATAGCGGCAATATACATGTAATACAGTGGCATCCGTCCATAAAAGCGCAGACGTTCTAGCGCGTAAGATGTAGGCAATGCAAGAGCGATTGTAAGTAAAGTTCCACCACCAGTGACGAGAAAGCTATTTAAGAATGCACTGCCTATTTCGTAATTTACCCACGCATCTGCGAAGTTTTGGATGTTCCACGTCTCTGGTAACCCCCAAGGAGAAGCGTAAATCTCTGCATTCGATTTGAATGCCCCAACAATCATCCAGGCAAGTGGATAAAGAACAACAATGGACCAAAGAATGAGTGGGATTCGAATGCCTGCACGAGCGAGTGTATGTTTGAAGCTTTGATTGGTTTTCTTGTTTTGTTCTGTCGCTGTCTGCATGAGATCCCCCCTAGTATTCGACCTTCTCACGACGTAAGAAGAATTGTAGAATCATAATAGTAATGAGAGACAAAATGAGAATCATGACGCCGATGGTCGCTCCGTATCCAAAGTTATACTGATTGAAGGCTTGTTGGTATAAGTACGAACCCATCACGTGCGTTGAATTGTTCGGTCCACCTTGCGTCATCACTTGAACGAGGATGAATGATCCGTTCAGTGTGGTAATGACGATGTAAAGAATGGAATTTTTGATTTGTGGCCAAATAAGAGGCATCGTCACTTTCCAAAATTGTTGCCATTCATTGGCACCATCGATCCTCGCTGCTTCATACGTATTTTTCGGTACGTTCAAAATACCCGCCATCATCATGAGCATGAATAAACCAATTCCTGCCCATACAGAAGGTAGAACCAAGCTCGGAAGAGCCCACGTCTCGCTACCAAGCCAAGGTTGAGTCCAATTTTCAAGACCGACGGCTTCCAAACCAGAATTTACGATCCCGAGTGACGGATTGTAAATAAATGACCAAAGAATCCCGACGACTACAACACTCATAATATTTGGAAAGAAGAAAATGACTCGGTAAAAAGGAGCCTCCCGTAGCCTTAACTGAGTAAGGGCAACGGCAAAAAATGTTGCCAGGATCATAATGCCGAATACTTTTGTAATCACTAGAAAGTAATCATGCCAGATGGTGCGAGGAATAATGCTGTCATTAAATAGTTGCACGTAATTATCAAGACCGATAAATGTGCGACCTCCTGCTGAACCAGACCATTCAAAGAAGGAGAGATACAACCCGTTTAACATCGGGTAGATTGTAAAGATCATAAAAAGAACGAGCGTTGGAACGATACAAAAGGCTAAAAATAAGTAACGCTGACTTTTTGGTTGCACCATGGTGATCACCTCTTTTCAAAGATCGTACGGATATGTACAAAAGGATGTAGTGCATCGTCATCACTACATCCTTTTGATGTTTGTATTAACGGTAACTAGCGGCGGCTGCTTCTGCGCTTTCAATAAACTCGGAAGCACCAATGTTTCCGGTCATCAATGAGACGAGTGCGTCACTGATCGGTTGTTCCAAATCAGCACTCATTGGGTGTGGAAGCTGGTTAATTTGAACTTGTGACTCGTCATTAATCATTTCATTTGCGGATATGAGATAATCTGGTACATTTTCATTACCATCTAAGTCAATGTCTGTAATGTTAACCATCGCCCCGGTATGCTCGGAGAACAGTTCACCGTATTCACGATTAAAGGCGAAATCAACGAACGCTTTCGCTGCATCTGGATTCTCTGCATTTTCAGCAATAGCAAGTGGACGTAAATCTGGCACGACGCGATACGGTTCACCTGCGGCTTGCATTGGTGAAGGAATGAACCCAAACTCAAAGTCATCTGGTGTGTCGTTTGCCATTTCGTTTGGCAACCAGAAACCAACTGGGATGAAGGCATTGTCGCCAAGAATAAAGTTCATCTGCGACTGAGTATGGTTAAACGCGCCAAGCCCAGAATCGAAAAATCCTTCTGTTTGCATCTGTTCAACATTTTCCATGATTTCGACAACTTCAGGTGTTTCCCATGCACCTTCCGCACCTGTAACAATATCGGCAAGGAGTTCATCCCCACCTACAGAAGCAAAAGCTGGATAGAGCATCCCGCGCAAGAAATAGTATGGATGTTGACCAGTGGTCACGAAAGGAGAAATGTCTTCATTTGCTTGAACATCACCCATCACTTCCATAAAGTGATCAAAATCTGTAGGCACTTCATAGCCTTCGGCTTCAAAATGTCCAGCGTTGTACCATGTTCCCCACGTATCAAAGACGAGCGGCAACGTGTAAATTTGACCGTCATGACGGTTCGGTTCTACGATAAAGCTATCAAGGAGCGCAGATCCATCTTCAAGTTCAACATCATCTAGCCAATCCGTAAGGTCCATTAATTGGTTATCCTCGATCATCTGTGTTTCACTAGAACCAGCCCCATCAATATAAACAACATCTGGCGGATCATCTGAAATCCACCGCGTTCTCATTTCGTCATTAATGTTTGGTCCAGCGTGTTCAATGACTGTTACATCTGGATATTCAGCCTCAAAATCACTAATGATTTCTTTCCACCACGAATCTCCGTAGCCACCGACGAAATATTGAATCTCAAGGTCTCCTGAAATTTCCCCACCATCTTCTCCGCCGTTTTCAGCAGAGTCATCTGAGTCGTCACCGCCAGTAGCCTCTTCCTCCGTATCATCACCACAAGCAGCGAGCAGTAATGCTGCGGATGCGAGCATCCACCATTTTGATGAGCTGTGTATATATTTCATCTCAAGCCCCCCATTTTAAAATTATTATTCACCTTAAAGATAGTACTCCGCATCTAAAAAGTCAATAGATTATGCGGATTATGATGAATATTTAGAATAGTTATCTGCGGATAATATTTTGATATACTAGTTGTCAGAGGAGGTGTTGATTGGATGGAACAAACACTCTACTGGCATCCTGCATGGGAGAAGACCATTTCGATCGAAGATCGCAAACATGTTGAAAAACTGTTTACTTGTACACCGCGAAAACCATATACTGTTTTTCGTGTCGCCATAAACCATAAAGGTGAGCTGCTCGTCTCTGCACTCATTCAAAATGAAGACCAGACCCCTTGGATCCGACAAATGCTCGCTTTTGTTCAAGATAGTAAACCGATTGCGAAAGGTCATTTTCATGTTCACGTCCTTCCAAAAACAAGTATGGCTTGGACATTTATCTTTTCTGACTATGGTGGACTGACAAAAAGTGACTCTGGTCACTTGCAAGAAATGACTGTAGGTACTCTTGATTTGCTGTGAAATCGTGTATTGTACGTGATAGAGGTGATGAGCATGATTGAAATGATTGAAGCTACGAAGAGCTACAAGCAGACGAAAGCGGTCAAAGGTTGAACTTTCATATAGAAGAAGGTGAAGCCGTTGGACTTTTAGGACCGAATGGTGCAGGGAAAACAACGGCAATTTCTATGCTCGCTTCGCTCATTCAAACAACGACAGGGCAAGTGTGTATCAATGGGGCGGATGTGAGGAAAAATCTGAAAAAATATCGCGCACGAATTGGTGTCGTTCCTCAAGATATCGCGCTGTTTCCCGAATTGACTGCTGAAGAAAATCTGAATTTTTTTTGCAAAAATACATAAGGTGTCCAAACAAGAAAGTAAAGAAACAATCGCTCGGCTTATTCAAGATGTTGGACTGGAAGAAAAGAAAAAGGAAAAAGTGGAGACATTTTCAGGGGGAATGAAGCGCCGTTTAAACCTTGCGTGTGCACTCGTCCATCGGCCAGAATATTTATTCCTTGATGAGCCAACGGTCGGTGTAGACCCTCAATCAAGACGACATTTGCTGGATTTAATGAAAACGTTGCAACAAGAGCAAGGGATGGCGATATTGTATACGAGTCATTATATGGAAGAAGTGGAGTTTATTTGTGATCGTTTGTATGTGATGGACCGAGGGGAAGTGATTGCTTCTGGAAATTTAGAAGAAATAAAGCAGATTCTTGGAAGTGGCAGTACGTATGAAGTTCATGTGCAAGAAGGTAAAGAAAAGTTGTACGAATTGCTCCAGCAAGAAAAGCAGATCAAAGATCTTGTCAAAACAGACGAGGGAATCATTGTGACAAGCAATCGGGACCCTTTGTTTCAGGATTTGATGCGTGTAATTACTGAGAATCAAATACGTGTGCATGGAGTGCTCGCAAAAGAATCCACATTGGAAGATGTGTTTTTGCATCTGACCGGGCGCAAGCTCAGGGATTAGAGGGTACGATCATGTGGGCACTAGTACAAAAAGAATTCCTTTCCTTCAAAGCAACGAGAAGCATCTGGTCCTGTTACTTCTCGTTCCGCTCATCGTCATCATCGTTATTAACATGATTGGTAGCAATGAGGACGGCTGGCAACTTCAATCGATGAACGTTGCTGTTGTAGATGAACGTCAGTTAGATGATGCACTCGAATCGTTTGCTGAACGCCATCCAGAGGTGGACCAAGCGATACTTACTTCCGCGAACTCCCTTTCTCTTCCAGACAGTTTGGTGGATGGTTTTTTTCAAACAGATGAACTTGCTGAAATGATCCATGTTCAAACGTACACCCGCCTAAATGAGGTCGATGTTTCTAATTATGCACTCATTATTTCTTTTCCACAAGATTATCGTGAAATGGTGTGGGAGCGGGTTTTCTTTGATGAAACAACCGATGCTCGTCAACCAGAGATTATGGTCAATGTAGAAGTGAACGAAGGGGCAACAGAGGTTGCGGAGTGGGTCGAACAGTTTATTTTCTATTTTCAATTTCATGTGGCAATTGGTGAAGACGGTGCAGTAGAGGACTATATGCCAGCTGGAGAAACCTCCGAATTGGAATACGAAAGCATATCGATGTTTGAGTATTCTGTCGTATCGTTCACCGTGTTTTTTAGTCTCTATGTAGCATCAACGATGGCAAACTTTGCGATTCGAGATAAGCAGAATCTGACATTGGATCGAATGGTCGTATCTAACATGACACTCGTGTCATTTATTGGGAGCCGTGTATTGACTGGAGCAATGCTAACATTTGGACAATTGACCGTCATTTTTACGATTGCCGGTTTGTTTTTTGAATTTAAAGTAGCATCCCTTCCGGTTTTTATATTTGCGTTGAGTGTGTTTAGTTTAGCCATTGGCGGATTAAGTGCACTGATTGTAGCCCTTTCCCTAGCATACGGAACAGAGCAGTCGATCTCTGTAATTAGTTCATTTGTTTTTGTAGCAATGGGGCTTCTAGGCGGGAACTTTTTTGATACAGCTATGATTGCTCCAATCTTCGCCCAAATCGGCCAGTTCATGCCTAATGGAAGCGGCTTGACCGTTCTCCTACAAGCAAAACAAGGCTTTGCAATTCAGACGATGGTTGCTTCCTTCGTATATTTATTGCTCTTTGGAATCGTGTGTACGCTAATTGCGTCAGCCTTGATGCGAAGAAAGGAGCAGAGGTGATGAGAGGGATCTTGTGGCAGTTAACACTGTTAACGGTTCGAAACCCGTGGACGCTACTCGCAATGTTATTTGTGACCGTACTGTTTGCAACGGTTACAGGTCTAGAAGAAACAGAACGTACTTCTGCATTTGTGTACAATGAGTCGATGGAAGAAGAGCTTTTCCAGGCGAAAGTCGAGCGATTGCAATCGTTTACTGATGAGGTAAGTTTTGAAATCTTGTCCCAAGAAGAACGAGAGCTTATTCGAACGAGGCAGACAGTGGATGCGATCTTTGGGTTGTATGAAGATGATTATATTGTGGAGCCGTTCACGACACCTTCCATGACAGAAATGAGCGTAGTGCCAGTATTGGATCAGTTTTATATAATGACTAGCCTGACAGGTGAGACGGCTGAAAAGATGGAAGCGCTGGATTCCGTGTTTGAAGTGGAAACGTCTTATATTGGAATAGACAATAGCGAGCCATTTAATAATACGGTGAAAAATATGTTTGGTTGGGCATTATTTTTGTCATTTACACGATCGCGTTTTCAGTTAGTGACATATTACAATTGAGAAGTCGTCGCATTTGGGACCGCATTATCTTATCACCGAGCTCGAAGTGGGGCATCTACAGTTCTTATTTGCTCGTTGTCTTTGTTATTGGCTACGTTCAAGTGATGACCGCCTTAACGATCTTTTATTACCTATTCGATTTCCCATTTTACGGTGGGTATTGGTTAACGTATATTGCTGTGATACCCTATCTGTTTGCCGTGATGGCGGTCGGGATCTTTCTGAGTAGCTTAATTAATAATCTTACACAACTAAGCGGGTTAGTGATGCTTTTTGCGATGGGAAGTGGGATGCTTGGAGGGGCGTTTTGGCCTTTGCATGTGACCGGGGACTTTATGTATGCACTGTCGTATCTTTCACCCGTTCGCTATGGAATGGAACTATTGTATGGCGTGACACTTTATGATTGGAGCTTTGATGAGTTTCTCTTGCCCATCTCCATTCTCGTGTTTATCGGTTGCACATTTACTGCACTTGGAATTCATTTTATGGAACGCCGAGGCGAGACGTAGGCAGCGAAAAACGATCGAGATAAGTTGAACTGCCCGTGGGTTGTACCAGCATCAAATTTCCTCTGCATTCGTTTGCTGTAGGAAATTCCACCGCCCTTTTCCATTACAAATGACAAAACGAGCCGCATCGAAGACTGTTCGGGTTGTCATCGGCACCTCTGGTGCCGATGATGGTTGCTAGCTCGTGAGGTCTTTACATGAATAAACAGAGCTCACGTTCGATATAGAAATGAACGTTCATAGATCTTACATTAAGAGGTCTGCGGTGGTGTTCAAAAGTGATCTAGATCATCAAGCTCCTGAAAATTCCCAAAAGTGAGTAGGCACGTCATTCGCCGGTGCAGAAAATCGTGAAAAGCGATCTATAAAAGTTGAACGATAGAAATTCATTGAATAGGGTGACCGAGTTGGGCCTTTGCGGGTGAGTGCTTGCATATTGTCTGTTGACATTCATCTCGTTGCACTTCGACAACTTCGCTGCCGATCGTTGTTCGTCACTGCAAGGGTTGCGGGCAACATGAGAAAAGTTTGACGAAGGGTAAAAAGTCGTGACCGAGGCTCACCACCTGGCACAAGCATGTAATGGTCGGTCACGTATGTGACAATCCAGCCTTCAAACCGGGCACTTTCGGCACGCAACTGTCACAAATCGCACGATTTGTGACAGTTGACACCGTTTATGTGCGCATTCAGGTTTAAAATCATGATTTTTCTTTCTCAAGTGTCACAAATATGAATATATGGGGCATTTGGACTTTTTTCCACACACCGTGGCCAGGAGGCAGAAACGTGAACCGATGTTGTCCTTGTAGTCTGGACTGTATAGAAACACGGTGGCAGATGTTTCGCCACCGAAGTTGCCCTTGTGCTCTGGAGCACAGCCATCCGCCTGCAGTAGAAAGCAACAACAAACTGCGCACAAAATGGGGCCTACCACTGCGCTACCCCTTCAATCACGTAGGGAGCAGCTCCAACCCCAAACTTCTTCGTATACTTGGATGACGTGTGTTGCCGATAGCATGGTCTGGTCAGGTTACTCCGTGAAAATTAAAAGTTTAACTTATCTCACCCTCTCAAAACAGCCACTGTGCGGCGAAATTATTGAATACGACAAAAGACGAAGCCTAATCGGCTTCGTCTCCTCTTTTTTCTGAATGGGGATCATGGGCATTCGGGTCTTTCCGCTCCCTACCGGCATGCAGTTCGCGGTTTTCATACGTGAAGGCGCTCTTTGCATGCTGACCTGGCTCCCACGGCTCGGTCTTTCCGAGTGGCTTATCAACAGGTGCCCCGTAAGGTCCTTCTGGTAAGTCTTCTGGAATGATATCGTGATCAATGGATTCAACACTTTCAAAGTCTTCATACTTTCGCTCTTTATCATCCACAATTGACCATCTCCTTCGTGTTAGCATGGTCACGTTTGTCTCGATTTATTCAGCTTTCTTCTCGGAAACGGCTGTTTTATAATAGGGGTGAACAGGAGGCAAAAAAATGTATTTTGTAGACAGAAAACTTATTTACAGAAGACTTCGCTATATGGACCGACTTATGGAAACGTTTCGTAGCCAACCATCGTGGACAGAGGCAGTGGATGAGCTTGCTCTTGAACGAATCACGCAAGGATATATTGAAGCGATGCTAGATGTTGGCAATCAAATGATCGATGGATTTATTATGCGTGACCCGGGAAGTTATAGCGACATACTCGATATATTGGAAGATGAACGTGTGATTTCTAGTGAAGAGGCAGCTTCTTTGCAAAAAGTTTTGGTGTTTCGAAAAGTGCTCGTCGAAGACTATCTTAATATTGATCACAGCAAATTGCATACCGTTATTCAAAGTGAGCAGCAAGCGTTAAAAGAGTACTCTTCAAGAGTGACGGAGTACCTTGATCGTGAACTAGGGCCTGTTAGCGCCTTCTTGCCAGACAATGAGGGAAGCGAATGATTTGTAAATACAGAGGGTATCTTCTCGATCTTGATGGCACGATCTACCGTGGCAACACGGTTATTCCAGAAGCCCGTGCTTTTGTCCAACGGTTAGAAGAGGCCGGTAAGCCGTACATGTTTCTCACGAATAATTCATCAAAAACCACCGATGAAGTTGTCGCGAAATTAAGGACTATGGGGGTGTCGGCCCAACCCGAAACGGTATATACGAGTGCGATGGCGATGGCAGACTATGTAGTTGCTAAACAAATTAAACGCGCGTTTGTCATTGGCGAGAACGGTCTGAAGACAGCGATTCATCAGGCTGGTGTAGAAGAAAGCGACACGGATGTGGAAGCGGTGATTGTCGGAATTGACCGTACATTTACTTTCGAGAAGCTTGAAACGGCGTCATTTGCTATTCAAAAAGGAGCAGTACTGCTCGCTACAAATGGTGATCGGGTCATCCCTACTGAACGAGGAATGAGTCCTGGAAATGGCTCAATCCTCGCGGCCATTGAAGCGGCAGGCGGAAAACGAGCTACCGTTGTTGGAAAGCCTGAGGCATGGATTGTTGATCAGGCGATTGAACGGCTCGGGACGACATATAATGACACGTTGCTCGTCGGGGACAACTATGACACCGATATTCTGGCAGGCATTCGAGCGAAGATTGACACCCTTCATGTGGATACGGGAGTGACTCGGCAGACAGATGCAATGAACCAATCCGATCGGCCAACATTTGCAGTACCTAGTTTGGCTGCGTGCACGATCTCGACAAATCCATAGAGGCAGTGTTTTAAATCCAAAAAGTATATGCTTACGTAACAATAGGACAGCATTTACTCGTGTTCACCCAGAATTCACTTCAAGCGGGCACACAAGTTCCGAAAGGAACTGTCGAGTCCGGTGAAGAGGTCCTAGATGCCGCAGTGAGGGAATGTATTGAAGAGACAGGTATTCAATCGCTACCGCCCCCGGTTTTCCTCGCTCGGGATGAGTGGCAACGTCCAGATGGGCGGGTTGAGCAACGGTTTTTCTATCATTTTTCTTGCTCGAATTTGCCAGAACACTGGACACACTCTCCAAGCGGGGGTGGGGCAGAAACGGGGCTTGTATTTCGTTTTCAATGGGCTGCGTATGATCATGCGCCATTCGTACTCGTCACAGGTCATGGTGATTACGTGTGGTTGCTCCAGACGGGTGTTTAGGAACGAGCGGCTGATGAGCACGCGAACGCTTAATGATGCCCGTAATAAGCATGAGTGCCGGTATTACATAAACAATTGGGACGATCAAGTATAACGAACCTAAAAAATAAAAGTCGCTATCATCGATCATACTCTTAAACTCGGTAATGGATAACACAGTAATTAAAATTCCGAATGGGATGGCTAAAGGTGAGTGGTTGCGGATCCCGATGATATTGGCAAAACTAAACGACGTTGCGTACAAATAGATGGATAGTTTAAAGAAGAGCGTAATGAAAAAGATTACATAAAGAAACGATTCCAAGCGTTCAATTATTCCTGCGATTTCCACACGTTGCCCGAGCTTGAAGCCAGTGTACAACTGGATTTTTGTTAGCTCAGGTCCCAAGATGGTAATCGACAAAAATACAGTCATAAACAAAAGCAGACAAGCGATGATGTAGCCGCTAATAAGGCATGTTCAGCTTTTCGTTTATCTCGGATATTTCGTGGAAACAAAACGAGTAGAATGATCATATGTACAGCCACGATTCTTGAATTCATAAATAAAATGGTTTCTACATATGTTCCAGGTTCACTTTGAAACATCGGCTTTAAGTATGAAGTATCCACATCTTGAATGACAAACACCGAAAACAACAGCACAGAAAAAATAAAGATAAACATCGTTAGCTCACTTGCGCGTCCGATGACTTCAATGTCTCGGTACACAGCGACGGTGACAACCGCCATGAAAGAGGCTGTAAGAATAATTGAGGGGGTGTCGCGAAAAAAGTGAGTCATAATGAATTGAGTGAAAAAATGGAGATGGTGAGGTGCAGAGAGAAAGGGTAGAAGTAGAAAGAGCACACCTGCAATTTTACCGAGCCACGTTCCGAACAGTCTCGTGAGCATCACGACAAATGTATCATTTGGGAACCAACGTCCAAATAAAATGATGAGCAAAACATAGGGAAACCCTAATAGTAGTGAGACGAGGGGAATCCACCATGCATCTTGAGAAACAATGTTGGCAAGTGTCGTCGGTAAGCTCAACAAAGCTGTGCCACACGTCGTGTAAATCACAATGGAGCGGAATTGATTTGAGCTAATTGTCGGCGTCGTCATCTGCCCCATCCTTTCTACCAAGTAATCGCCATGTTGCTTAGTAAACGTGTAAAGCTAGGGATATTCACGTCAGCAACATAGAGCAAAATAAGAACAGTCGATCCCGTAAGCATCACAACAAAAGTCGGATGCAATCGTTGATCCTCCTCGTTTATTAGCTGTTGTCTTTGTGTCAAGTACAATACGGTTGACCCGATGATCACGCCGATAATTTTAATCGCCATCGATATAATCTCGGACATTAAACGTATTATTCACATCACCGGATCCTACAATCTCAGTGTTTACGTTCACATGGACAGGAATCTCAGCCAAATGTGAGTACCACTCGCCCTTTAATTGTTTCCATAGACGAGGCTGTTCGCGATAGATTTCTCGACCTAACCCAAAAATATCCACACGTTCTTCTTTTGATTTTTGAATGGCTACGTTGACGAGGGCCTCCACTTTGTCGTTCATAATCCCCTCCATCAATTGCTTGGACTCCATTTTCTCTATATCAATCCCTTCACAATTCATTTCTGAAAGTGTGCTATGAATCTTAATATTGATATCAATTGTTGGTGAGCCGTCAGTATGAACGGTGATTTCGGGTTCTATGCGTTGTGTTTCCACGACAAAGGTGCCACTATTAGGGCAGGAAAGTGTTTCCGGTGTATCTTGGTTTTCACTCATCACATAGTTGTATCCTTTCACTTCATCTTCGTTCAACCAACCGACAAAACGATCTGCTTTGAAAAAACCGGTGTGGCCTACATACAAATAGGCGCTCGGTTTCACCGATTCACGATTTTCAATAGACTTGCCAATCGCCACATCCCCGCTCGTTGATACCCCTTCCATAACAGGATCAATTCCTCTCGTTGCAAGGTCTTCAAAAAGGTCATCCAGCGTAACCCCTTTTACGGCGGTATAACTGTTTTCACTATATAAAAGAGAATGCTTCAAGTTTACGGACGTAAGTTCTTCAATCGGAGGTAGCAAGCTAAGAATATCCGATGCCGACTCTCCTCTAGCTATGAGCAGAAAGAAGTCTGAACGAATTTCATGATCACGGTAGAAGTGATCAAGGAAATTACTTAAGCCATCGCTTGCGATCTCCTCGCTAATGATCAGTGCCGCAATATGAGAATAGTACACGACGAGGGGCTTGTTGGGTCAGCTTTCGAAATCCTTCTTGAATAGACGATGCGCTCGTTTCGTAATTTTGAGCTGCCGTAAATCCACTGCCTTCTTCTTGAGCGGCGATCTCACTTGGGTTAATGACTTGCATCGTCAATATGAATTCATCATTTTCTCCTTTGTCAATCGCAAGTCCAGTAACGACAGATAAATCGCGAAGTTCCCACTGATCCCAGCATCCTGTGAGAAAAACACTAACTAGCAGAAGTAAAACAATGAACGTGTTTTTAGTGAGCATCGTTTTTCCTCCTTAGCTGTTTTTTTCAGGTTTGGGTGCGGGTGTTTGTTGACGGGTACGGTTGTTTTTTGCAACGATTCTAGGCCGGGTATTTAACATCCATTTTGGCATTCTAAAAATTGTATCCCGCTGCTCGCGTCTCACAAACGGAGTTAAGCCTCAAGGTACGGAAGACCGTAGGATTTGAGGCGGCTTAGATGAATGAGCAGGAGCATTGAAAATAAGAAAATTCCATACAGGCCAAAAAGTGAAGCAAACACTAATACGATAAAGCGGTTAATGCGAAAAGGCACGCTAATGCTGTAGATTGGAAAGACAAAACTTGCTATGGCGGTAACAGCAACAACGATGACAACCGAAGAAGAAATTATTCCTGCTTCCACGACCGCTTGACCAACAACGAGTGCACCAACGATGGACAAGGCTGTACCAATTTGTACAGGCATGCGAATGCTGGCTTCGCGAATAATTTCAAACAGCACTTCAAGGATGAGCACTTCCAAAACAGTTGGAAAAGGAGTGCCCTCATTTTGAGCGGCTAAACTGACCATCAAATTAAAAGGTATCAATTCTTGATGGTATGTCGTAATTGCCACGTAAAGCGCTGGCACGTATAAAGAAATGAAGACACAAACGAGCCGTAGAATCCTCAGAAGAGAGCCGATATCTGCCCGTTGCGTATAATCTTCAACACTATGTATAAAATCAATGAATGTCGCTGGTACAGCAAGGACGAAAGGGCTGCCGTCTACAATAATGGCGATTTTTCCTTCCAGTACGTGAGTGGAAATTGTATCTGGACGTTCCGATGCAAACACGTTTGGAAAAGGGGTTTTAGCATTATCTTGAATCAATTCCTCAAGCTCACCACTCGTTTGAATACTATCTGTATGAATTCGATCAATCCGCTCGTGCAATTCTTCTAATATTTTCGGATTCACAATATCGGCAATGTAGGTGACCACAACGGTCGTCTCTGAACGAGTGCCGACCGAATAGGTTTCAAAACGTAACTCTGGGTCTTTAATTCTTCGACGAATGAGTGTTGTATTTACCCGAAATGCTTCCACAAACGCTTCTTTCGGTCCGCGGATGACATTTTCACTTGAAGGCGCATCAACTTGGCGGGATTGCCAGAAAATCATGTCAATACTGTACGCAAGAACATGACCATTCACAAAACTGATGACGTGACCGCTTAGTAAAGCAGTGAGTAATGCGTCATGATCGTAAAGAACTTTCGTATCACCAAATGAATCAAAATATAGATGTAATGCTTCTTGCAAATTGGAGAAATTTTCGTCAAACAATATCGACTCACTAAGCAAATGTTCAACGGTAGACTGATCAACCATTCCGTCAATATAAACAACGGCAGCGGGCATTTTCGTCGTTTTTCCTAAACGAAAACGGCGGATGACAAGGTCATCACTTTGCCCAACAGATTGTTTAATCTCGTCAAGATTTGCTTCAAGGCTTGGTGAAAAGGTGGCTTGATTACCGTCTCCTTTATATTTTTTCTTCAGAAAAAGTGTCATATCACGTTCCGCCTGTTCTTTCTAAGGTTGGATTATTATGGTGGCAGAAACGTATGAAATCTATGCATAAACCTTTATGAAACAAAAAACCTGACCAAACAAAGTTTTACCTCTGTTTGGTCAGGGGGGGTCACGAGTGGATGTGATACCTCGTTTACGATGAACGCCAAGCGATTCTTCCTCCATTTTCTAACGGCCCGTTTCTCATTAATAAATACGTCACCAATGATAGAAGAAGAGAGAGGCCAAGCATAATATAAAGAAATGTTAAATGGTTCGTTAACATAAGCTCAAACACAGTGCTTGTATCCCCTAAAAAGAACCAGGCAGTAAATATTATGAGCAGCGCTGCACCGAAACTGAGCGTAATGATTGACCCGAAATTAAACCAAAAACTTCGGATGAACAAGCTGATTGAAAACAATACAAACAACCAAATAAAATCTGCCCAAATATATAGAAGTGGGTGAGAAGAGGCGAGCAGTTCTCCTGCTTGAGTAAACGTCGTCCATTGTAGAAGTTGATCGTTCAAGAAATACAAGCTGTGCAGTAACGCGACGCTTAAAATCATATAAACAATCGCTACGAGATAAAAGGAAATTACAAATTGTCGCCGAGTGCTCCGAGAGAGAGAATGAGAGAATACCCTTTAAAATTCACCCAAGGATACAATAGAAAAATCGCATAAATCGGTCCGAATAAAACGAAGCTCGCATTAGCCTCTAAGCTACCAATCCACGCAAAACTAAAGAACAGAACAACGGTGATCATCATGTTGATGATAAACGTAATGTTCATTTCTTTTCTCATGAGTAAGAGCGGTCCAGTCAATGTGTTCATGATTTTGTCACCCCTTTAGTTGTGAGATTCACGAGGTAATCTTGAAGAGCGGCCTTCTCTATCCGTAGACCGGTTTCTTTTGCCTCTTGTTGCAGTTGTTCGCTCAAAGGTGCATCCAGCATCACTTGTTGTTGTTTACCTAACGATTTTCTCTCTATGACGGGAGCCCTTGAAGAAAACGATTCTATGTCATTCGCATTACCAGTGACGTATACGCCTTTTTGATCAAGATCTTCTACCTGCTCGTTACGAATGATCGTTTGATCGTGTAGCACAACGATTTTTTCACAAAGAGGTAAGATTTCATCAATATGGTGTGTGGACAACATAATTTGACGCGGATGCTCAGCGTGAGTCTCAATGAGCATGTCAAAAAATACTTTTCTCATATGGCATCTAAGCCATTTGTCGGTTCGTCCATGATCGTCACCGGAGATTTACTCGAAAGCCCAATGACAATTGTGAGCATTGATTTCATTCCTGTGGAAAATGAACGTACCTTTTTCTTTCGTGGCAACTCAAATCGTTCGAGCAGTTGGTCGGCAAGTTGTTGGTCCCAGTTGTCATTAAACAAAGAGGCGAAGTGCATCGCATCATTCACCGTCCATATATCCGAATACGGGTGGCTTTCTTGCAAAAAGGCGACATCGTTCATCGCTTTATTGTTGTTATACGGAATCTGTTTGTTCACATGTAAAGAACCCGAGTGTGGTTGCAAAAGCCCAGCAAGAAGTTTCATCAGTGTTGTTTTTCCTGAGCCGTTACGCCCCCAAAGTCCAACAATGGCTGGTTCAGTTTCTACGTAGTGAACGTTATTTAGAATCATTTCTTTTCCATAAGAGAAAGAAACATCATGAACGTTAATCATCATATCCCTCCATAATCAATTTCCAAATGTCATCCTTATTCAGTTCGAGCCGTCTTGCTTCCTCGATCATTGGTTTGATGAACATCTTGTCAAATTCTGTTTTTCGTTGTTCTTGCAGCTTTTCATTTGCACCTGTGGCAACAAACATACCGACGCCTCGTTGCTTGTAGACGTATCCGGCTTCCACAAGTATGGCGAGTCCTTTTTGAATGGTCGCCCGGTTTACTTGATAAAATGAGGATATTTCTGTTGTGGACGGAATTTGTTCTTCTTCTTGCAACGTCCCATCCAAAATATCTTCTAGAATCATATCGGCAATCTGCAAAAAAATTGGCTTGGAATCATCAAAAACCGCCTTCACAGCATGCTCCCTTTCTTATTAGATGTATAGTTGATTAGTTGTGTAATCAACTATACACTGAGCTTCGAATTATGTCCATTGTTAAGTTTTGCTAGCTAGATTTATTTTTATGTAATCAAAAAAACTGCACAATTTGTGCAGTTCAGCTGGCTCTCTCGTTTAACCGATATATTTTTGGTCGGGGCGAAAGATCCGATTATTCTGCGCTTGTTCTTGGACGTGGGCGCACCATCCAGTGATTCGACTCACGCAAAAAGTTGGGGTGAGGAGGTCATGGTCAATGGCGAGCGTATCCATGAGTGCTGCAGCATAAAACTCAACATTCACATGAAGGTCTCTTCCCGGCTTATAAGTGTGTAAAAGTTCGGTGGCTTTTTGCTCTATCTGCACAGCTTGCGCCAATGCATCATCATCGTCTTGTAGGCGCGCTAACAAGCGTTTTAGTGCTTCTGCTCTAGGATCTGATGTTTTGTACACTCGGTGACCGAAGCCCATCAGCTTTTCTCCATTTTCGAGCTTGTTTCGAAGCACTTCCTCGATGCTTTCCCCGTTCTGAACATCAGCAATCAGTTGCAATACTTCAGTTGGCGCTCCACCGTGCAATGGTCCGCTCATAGCACCAAGCGCACCAGTGATCGCAGACGTGAGTGTTGATTCGGTAGAAGCAACGACCCGAGCAGCAAACGTAGACGCATTCATGCCATGCTCCATCGTCAAAATCAGATAAGCGGTTAACGCATCCGCTTGTGTGGCGACCGGTCGTTCACCAGTAAGCATATACATGTAATTCTCTACATGATTTAAATGAGCGTTCGGTCGTATTCGCGGCAACTCCTGCTTATCGCGATGTGTGTAGGCAATAATCGTCGGGAAACATGCAGCGAACTTGATCTGGTCTTCTATTGTTGGTGGCCACGTTGAGGACATAGAGGAGACGACCGTTCGCAACACCTCCATTGTGGTAGAAACTTTCGGCATCTGTTCAATGATTGTGATTGCGTATTCGGGAATTTCTCGAGCTGCTTTTAGTTGTTCGGAAAATGCTGCGCTTTCTTGTTTCGAAGGAAGGTCTCCATTCCAAAGCAAATAGACAACGTCTTCAAAAGAACGTTCTGTTGCCAACTCGCCAACAGGTATTCCCCGGTACAACAACGTTCCTTGTTTACCATCCACATCACTAATCATCGTTTCCGCTACAACAATTCCTTCTAATCCTTTATTCATTTCTTATCCACTCCTTTCCCTTTCATCTTAAAAGAAGCAGTGTATAATGAAAATTAAATCATTTATTGAAAAACGATTAATATATTAAATCAATAAGCGAGGGGAGCTTATGATGAACATACAATGGATTGAAACATTTTTAACAGCAGCACACCTCCAGAACTTTCACCAAACAGCGGAGCGTCTCTATCGATCTCAGCCTACGGTGACCGTACATATTCGACAACTTGAAAATTTGTTAGGGGTACCGTTGTTTCAGAAGTCTGGGAGGGCGGTTACGCTTACTCCGTACGGGCGTAAATATGTAAAACACGCAGAACAAATACTCGCCTCCTTTGAAGAAGGTCTCGTTGACATGGAGCGTGAGCGACAAGGCTACTATCGTCAATTACGCATCGCAGTATCTCCGCAAATTGCTTCAAGTTATTTGCCATATTGGGTGAAGATGTATACCAGAGCCTACCCCGACACAGAAGTGATCGTAAGCGTTTATGAATCGGTCAACATCGGCGAAGCAGTGGAGAGTGGAAAAGTGGATCTTGGTTTGTCTCGTCAAGCGTATAGCTCTCTACATATTACAAGTGAGTCTGTACAAAAGGAACGGTTACGGTTTGTATTGCCTCACGACGGGGGAGATGAAGAGACAAGCCTTCCAGTGACAGTCGAGGAAGCGTTAGAAAGGCACGTGCTCATCACAGACAATCACCCTGGTTATTGGGACACCGTCATCTGGGCAATTAAACAACGGGTACCCGCGTTTCGTCAAATGCGTGTTTCTCAAGTTCATGTAACAAAGCGCTTTATTGAGGAAGGGTTAGGATGTTCTGTTCTGCCATTATCATCTGTAAGAAGAGAACTTGCGGAGGGAAGAATGATGGAAGCGGAATTGGGTGAACTGGAGTTGCCATTCGTGTGTACGTATATCGTGCACGGGCAGAAGACAGAAGAAGCGACTGAATTTTTAACGATTATGAAAGAAAGGACATAGAGCGAATGCTCAATGTCCTTTCAAAATTTAGTCTGCTTGCATACCGCCGTCCACATTATACATAGAACCGGTAACAAAAGAAGCGGCATCAGACGCTAGAAACCAAACCACTTCAGCAACTTCTTTCGGCGAGCCAAAGCGACCAAAAGGAATACCCGCTTTTAACGCTTCTGATGATTCTTCAGGTTTTCCAGGGTTAATGTTGTTTTGGATATCTTTAAGCATCTGTGTATCAATTGCAGCGGGAGCAACAGCATTCACACGAATACCGTGAGGGGCGGCTTCTAGTGCAGCCGTTTTTGTGAGGCCAGCAACAGCATGTTTAGATGCAATGTATCCTGCCATACCTGCTGAGCCAATATATGCAGCGTTAGAGGCCGTATTAATAATTGTACCGTGCCCTTGCTCAAACATGTGCGCCAACACGTGCTTTAGCCCTAAGAATACACCGCTCACATTAATATCCATAATCTGATTAAAGGTTTTCAGTTCGAGTTCAGTAATATTTTGAAAAGGTCCATTGATGCCTGCATTGTTAAAAAATACATCAATTTTTCCGAACGTTTCGACGGTTTGTTTGACATACTGTTTCACGTCTTCCTCGTTCGTCACATCGGCTTCAATCGTAAGAATTCGGTCTTTCGTATCGGAGAGCCCTTCTTCAACGCGTGCCAATGAATCCGCACTTACATCAACAAAAACAACCTTTGCACCCTCGTCTAAGAAGCGGTGAGCGACAGCTTGTCCGATGCCACCCGCACCTCCGGTCATAAGTACTACTCGATCCTTCATTGATAACGCCTCCTTCGTATTTGGGTGATGCCCTTTTAGCATAACGATACCGCTTACATATTACGAATAATCTGCTCAAAACTTCATCTAATCAGAAACAATCACTTGCAGCAAGCAGCCGATGGGTGCTAGTGCTTCATGTTGACAATCGTTATAGAAGCGAACAGTCATAGAGTAGCTAGTATCAGGTAAACTGGTGTTCTGCATCAGTCTATAACACCAATCACCTAGAAATCCCCAAAAATGAGAGAACGATATCGCCGTTGGATCTATATAGGATGAACGTAACCGTTTCCTAAGTGCACCGTTTGTTGGTGCCTTCAGCTGCTGGTAGATGGTTGTACTCCAGAGCACAAGTGCGACATCAGCTCTCACTGCGCTCCGG
>NZ_BAWZ01000017.1:0-80175 GCF_000698105.1 Geomicrobium sp. JCM 19037
AATGGGCGTTAGGAACTAGATGTCGATCGATTGGAATCAGAACGAGGCAAAACGATCACTTATGAGTGAATCTGATTCCAATCAAAAATCTTTGGAACCAATTCTTGCGCCCCAAGTTAAAACCCTCAGCTCAGAAAAACAAATCGCTTTTTAAACTCCTCGTTGCGTGTATAGCGATGATGGCTCTACTTTTGTAGATTGTGTTTGCCTTCATGGCGCTTTTTCTGTTTCTCTAGCCAGAAGGCGCTTTATAGCGGCAAACAGGCCGTTTTATAGTGACAAGGGGTTTATGTATAGAGAATTCGACAAAGTCTTCTCATAAGCGAAATATAAGCAATGAGAGGCTGTGCATAAAAAAAGAAACCAGGTATCGGCAACATCCGACACCTGGTTTCTTTTTTCATATGGATTATTCGTTGACTGCATCCTTTAGTTGCTTACCTGGGCGGAAAGCAGGGTTCTTCGTTGCTGGGATCTCGATCTCATCTCCAGTTTGCGGGTTACGTCCTTTTCTAGACGCACGCTCGCGTACTTCAAAGCTACCAAAGCCAACAAGTTGAACTTTGTCGCCTGCCTTAAGAGAATCGGTAATGTTGTCGAATACCGCGTCTACGGCCTTTGAAGCTTCTTTTTTGGAAAGATCTGCATGTTCAGCAACAGCATTGATCAAATCTGTTTTGTTCATTGAAATTACTCCCTTTCATGACATTTTAATCCGGGTACATTACAAATTTACTCATGAAACCCTTGCTATGTCAAGTGTTGTACCGATATTTAAGAGAAATGAAACGTTCGTCTAAAGTATAGCCGAGAAAAATGCGTTTCAATCATTCGGTCTTTAGAATCAGCGATCCGACGGCTTTTCGGCGACAACATCGCTTCTTGTCGGCTTTACGTGTTCAGGATAGCTGTCATGAAGTTCATCAATCTCGGTGTTCTCCCAAAGTTCGACACCAATGCGGTGAGCGGACCTAGAATGATCATAGCAGCGACCGGGGCTGTCAAAAAGACGAAAACAATGGCGAAAAGAAGCTGTAACAGCAGCTCGCCTCGCATTAAAAACATAAAGAATGTGCCGATGATGACGAAGATGATTCCTAATGTTGCACTTTTCGTAGCCGCATGCATGCGCCCGTAGGCATCTTTTAACCGGAGAATGCCGATCGACCCAATTAAGCTTAAAAATACACCTAAAATAATACATATACTAATGAGAATCTCGATCAATGACGACACCCCTCTCGAGGAATTTGGCAATGGCTACTGAGCCTAAGAATGCGAGAATCGCAATGATGAGGGTTACTTCTACGTAAGCACTTGTGTCTTGGACGATCATAATGAGACAGATGACACCGATCAAATTTAGGCCAAACGAGTCAAGCGCGACAACTCGATCCGAGGTTGTTGGTCCGATAAGCGCACGAATTAAGCAAAGGGCAATGGATATAGACAATGCAATAAGTGCATAGGGGACAATCGTCTCAACCATTATTCTCCCACCTCTCGTATGGCTTTTTCAAAGCTGTCTGTAATGTCTTTAATAACTTCTTCTCGGTCATCAACATGAATGACGTGAATATATAGGGTTCTAGCATCGGACGAATAATCCATCGTTAACGTACCTGGTGTTAATGTAACCAACATCGATAGGATCGTGATTTCCCAATCGTGTTTGAGTGTCGTTGGAACGGCAATAATTCCTGGTTTCACGTCACGTTTTAAGTTCGGGTTTAATACGACTTTCACCATATCATAATTGGCGACTAACAGTTCTTTCGTGAACAATAAGATCAAGCGAATAATCGCAAACCCTTTTCGTAAATAAAAGGGTTGGTTTAAGATCCCTCTAAAAAAGTAGACGATGACCATACCTAGGACGTAACCGATGAGAAAATCAGAACCTGTATATTCTTGTTGAAGGGCGACCCAAATGACCATAATGGCAACGTTTAATAAAAATTGAAAGACCATAGCATCTACTCTCCTAATACCGTATTGATATAGTTGCTTGGTTCTAATATTTCTTCAGCAATTGTCATCGATACTTGCATCACAGGTTCTGCTGCAAAACCAAATACGACAGTGAGCAGAACGAGTGGGATGATCGGGTACAGAAGCGAACCGACTTTAATTTTTCTTTGCTCAGTTGTATGTTTCTCTTTGCCCCAGTACACATACATCATGATTTTCACCATGGAGTAGAGGGTAAGGAGACCGACAAACAGAGCGATCCCTACAATGATGTAATGTCCTTGATCCAAACCGTCTAAAACGAGTGGATATTTCGCAAAGAAACCTGTAAGTGGCGGGATGCCAGCTAGTGACATGGCTGTTATGAAGAATAACCAAGCAAGCCAAGGATGAGAGCTTAATAGGCCTCCCATTTTCTTTAAATCACTCGTTCCCGTTATCCGTTCAGTGACCCCAGCAAATTGGAATAGCGCTGTTTTAACGATGCTGTGATGTGCGATGAAATAGATCGCACCAGCAATTGCTAGCGGTGAAAAAATGCTAAAGCCCATCATAATATAGCCGTACTGACTAATACAGTGGTATGCCAAAATGCTCTTGTAATTATAACTTGCCACCGCACCGAGGACACCTAAGATCATCGTGAATGCCGCCATAACGAGAATAACAGTATGCGTGAACTCGGGATTTTGATTAAAGACGACACTAAACATCCGAATAATGGCATACAGGCCGACTTTCGTTAATAAACCACCAAATAAGGCGGCGATGGCTGATGGAGGCCCCGTGTATGCTCGTGGAAGCCAAAAGTATAGCGGGAAGATGGCACCCTTTACACCGAAGATGACGATGAAAAGCACGGCGATGACGTTCAATAGGCCGTCTTGCCCGAGCTCAGCGACGCGCACGCCTAAATGCGCGAAATTCAGTGTACCTGTTGCTGCATAGATGTAAGCAACCCCTGCTAAAAATAGCATAGATGCAAACATATTAATGACAAAATACTTAAAGGTCTCTCGCAGTTGAAACTTGCTGCTGCCGTGCACCATAAGTATGTATGAAGATATGAGCATAACCTCAAAGAATACAAACAAGTTAAAGAGGTCACCCGTTAAAAAGGACCCGTTAATTCCTGTTAGTAGGAAGAAGAAAAACGGATAAAAGAAATACCGTGAACGTTCAGGGCGGATTGTTTTGAAAGCATAGTACAAACTAACCGTCCCAATGATCGCTGAAACGAGCAACATAAAAGCAGACAATAAGTCGGCAACAAGAGGGATGCCGTATGGGGCTTGCCAATCTCCAAGGTGAATCACAACGGTTCCATTTGTCAAAACCTCAGAGAATAGAAGGATACTTCCGATGAGCATGGCTAGCATCGTAACGGCACTGATTACCTTTTGAATCCGCTCATTTTTAGAGAAAAAGACGAGCACAGCGCCCATGATGACCGGGACAATCAGCGGTATTAGTATTAAATTAGTCATCATTAGCCCCCCTTAGTTCATCAAGATCATCGGTTTTATGAACGTTATATAGTCGGTATGCGAGTGCAAGTGAAAAAGAGGTCATACCGAAACTAATAACGATGGCAGTCAGAATGAGCGCTTGTGGGAGTGGGTCTGTATACGCCCACTCCGCTTGGTCAACAAGCGCTGGCATGCCTTCTTTTAGTCCAGCCATTGTGAGTAGCAATAAGTGAGCACCGTGGGACAAAAGAACAATTCCAATGACGACACGTAAGATGCTGCGTGTGAGCATAAGGTAAGTTCCCACCATGAAAAGCACACCGATTGCGATTGACATGAGTAGTTCCATATTAGATGTCCTCCGCAATAGTCAGGATAATGAGTAATGCTGCTCCACCGACACCTAAATAGATGCCTAAATCAAACAGAACAGCGGTCGTCAATTCAAACTCGCCAAAGAAAGGCAGATAAAAGTAATCGAAAAACTGTGTGAGAAACGGCAGGCCGACAACAGTACCGATCAATCCGGTAAGCATCGAAATTAAAATGCCTGCAGCAATCCATTTTATATAATCGATAGGGAGAATCTTATTCACTTTACGCTGGTCAAAGGTCACGTACAGTAGAAGAATAGACGTTGCTAGCATCAGTCCACCGATAAACCCACCGCCGGGAGCGTTATGCCCGGCAAAGAATAGATAAATGGATAGAGCGAGAATCAAAAATGCAGCGACACGCGTGACGTGAATGAATAACAGGTTGTTTGTTTTCCACTTCATTGCCATTCGTTCTCACCCTCCTTCAGACGGAATTTTACGACCGCATAGACGGCGAGTGCAGCGATGCCGAGAACGAGCAATTCGAGCACTGTATCCAGCCCACGGTAATCAACAAGGATAACGTTGACGACATTGTAACCACCTGCAAGATCTGCAGAATTTTCGAGGTGGTACTGAGAAATTGGGATTAAATCATGTCCTTGTCGATACGCATTAGCAGCGAGTGCAACGAGCGTAACTGTAACGCCGACACCGACCGAAATGATGACATTCGTCCACTTAAACAGCGGCTTGCTCTTCTCTTTGCGAAGTTCAGGTAAATGATAAAATGCAAGCATAAACAAGATGACGACGACCGTCTCGACTAGTAGTTGAGTCATTGCTAGGTCAGGTGCTCTAAAGAGCACGAACAAAACGGCGATGTAAAAACCGACAAAACCTAGCATAACAATTGAAGCGACTCGTTTTTGAATGAAAGGTATGGCGATTACAGATACGATAAACATTCCGATGATGATGAACTCGTAAAGTTCAACATCACTCATTCCTTCTAAATTTATCGCAAAACTGTTGTACTTCACCATCGTATATACCGTTAACAACACTAAAAAGATGGCAGTTACGGCTAGGTAATCGCGAAGCCGACCGGTCATTTGTACGTTTGTAATGCCCGTTGATCCGCGAATAAGACCATTCAAGCCCGCGTCATATACGTGGTTTACGATATCACGCTCACGGTTGTAGATGGCAAGCTTTTGCCAACGGCGCATCGTTGCATAAAGAATCCCACCAAGTACAAAAACACCTATGGTCATAAATAATTCGATTTCAAATCCGTGCCAATGGGTAATGTTTACATCAAATGCGGCATGTGACTCTGGTATTCCTTGTAAAATAGAAGCCATCGCCGGCGCGATAAACGTGTCGGCCAAGAGGTTTGGAAAGACACCAGTAATCACGACGATCGCAACGAGAATAATTGGACTAATAAGCATACCGATCGGTGCTTCGTGAACTTCTTTTTTAAAGTTCTCTGGAATAAATTTGCCTCCAAAAGTCCGAAACACAAAGATGCAGCAGTATAAGAATGTAAATACACTCGCGACCCAACCGATGATCGGGAAGAATATTCCTGCTGATTGCATGGAGAAGATCTCAAACTGAGCGGCATCGGTAAGTGCCATGAAAAATTCTTCTTTACTCAAAAAGCCATTGAATGGTGGTAAACCGGCCATCGAAGCCGCGCCAATTGCTGAAATTGTAAACGTTGCTGGCATGATGGTCAGTAGACCACCCAGTTTGCGAATGTCGCGGGTACCTGTCTCATGGTCAACAATGCCTGCGGCCATGAACAAGCCACCTTTGAACGTAGCGTGATTAATAAGGTGAAACACTGCCGCAAGAATGGCACCTGTATATAACTCGTCGGGTGCATCAAAGTAAAGAGCTGCAGAACCAATTCCGAGTAAACTGACGATCATGCCTAATTGACTTATCGTTGAATACGCAAGAATGCTCTTTAAGTCTTTTTGACGAACAGCAGATATGGATCCGTATAAGAGCGTAAACAGCCCGAAAGATGCGAGAATCCAAAACCATTCCGCGGTTCCGCCAAAGAATGGCGTGAAACGAGCGATGAGGTAGATTCCGGCTTTTACCATCGTAGCTGAGTGCAAGTAGGCGCTGACAGGTGTCGGCGCTTCCATCGCATCTGGCAACCAGATGTGGAACGGAAACTGTGCAGATTTGGTGAGGGCACCGACTAAGATTAACAGCATTGCAGGAAGGAAAAAGGTTTCGGTCGTTAGCCCGTCGGCTCCTGCGATCATTTCTTGAATGCTTAACGTTCCCGTCATTAAGTAGAGAAGCGCGATACCTGCGAGCATTGTAAATCCGCCAAACACTGTGATGAGTGTTGACTTCTGTGCGCCTTTAATAGAAGCCTCTCGCTTAAACCAGTAACTAATGAGTAACATCGATGACAAACTTGTCAGTTCCCAGAACACATAAAGAACGAGGATGTTGTCTGATAGAACGACACCAAGCATCGCACCCATAAACATTAATAGATAAACATAGAAGTTATGGATCTTTTCCTGATTTTTATCGAGATAATAGATCGAATAAAGGACAACGAGAAAACCTATCCCGGTAATTAGTAAGGCAAACAGTAGCCCCCAACCGTCAATAAAGACGGAAAAATCCATTCCTAGTGTTGGAACCCAAGGTACGGAATAGTAGCTATTGTTGCCATTCATCACATCTGGGAGATATGTGATGAAATAGACAAATAGAAACAATGGCAAAAGAAATACGAACCAACCTGTGTGAACAGAGCGTATGTATTTATACAAGATTGGAACAAAGATTGCCAAGATAAATGGTGATAGAACAAGAAGTAACGTCAGTTGTTCCATATGTCGGTGTGCCTCCAGTCTGTAAGCTATTCCCTGAAAGAGTTATACTTGAGTATAGCGCATACTTAAAAACGTGCCCACTCTAAACTCTTAAGGCAATCTTTTCTTTTTAAATAGGATGAGAAAAACGCGAGAGATGAGAAAATGGATCTTTATACCTAGTCGGGTTTTTCTTTTTAACTTCCCCAATAAGAAGTTGTCAATACAAAAAAAGTAAGCAGCACACAATGTGCCACTCACGAAGACGCGTTCATGTATTGGAGTATAATTAATGATGGAGTGCAGGAGTCAGTGCCCTTCTTTCGACTTCCGATCGAATGATGGCAATGAAATCTTCGCTTAATTGCAAATGCAATGCTTGTTCGTATGCTTCTAATAGCATGTCGTCAGAAAGGTTGCGCATAGGGTTACCGCAAGACGCGGGTACACCTCCTCAATATATCATTGCCTTTAGGTGTGTAGCCTCTTGTTTGAATCTATTATGATCCTATCACGAACCTTCGACTTGAACAACTGCACTGTTATCCACAGTGCGTGGTGGATAAAATGTGAAGAGAATGTTTAAATGTTTGTTTAACCTTGATCCTATCGGATGCGAATAAGTGGATAAGTTTATCCACAGAGCTGTAGATGCATTTTTTGTCGATAAATAATTACGATTTTCTCAGCTTTTGTTTTGATTATGAGCGTTGGGGAGAGCGTGACGGCGTGTGATCGTTGAAATCACCGCCTAAAGCAGGTATACTTTCAGTTTAGTGATAGTGAGGAACGTTACGGAGGAGGAGCAACTTTGTTAGGAGCATGGTGCCGGATCAATTTGCAGAGAGTATATACGAGATTAATTTAAAAGAGTTGAAAGACCGAGGGGTCAAAGGCGTTATTACCGACTTAGACAATACATTAGTAGAATGGGATCGTGCCGATGTGACGCCTGAGTTACTAGATTGGATTGAGATGGTCCATCAAGAAGGGTTAAAACTTACAATCGTTTCTAATAATACGAAGAAACGAGTAAGTACGTTTTCAGAACCGACGGGTGTTGCTTTTATTCATTCAGCCAAAAAACCACTCACTCGAGCGTTTAAGAGAGCGATGAGAGAGATGGGGCTGCAAAAAAATGAAGTCGTTGTCGTTGGCGATCAGCTGTTAACCGACGTATTTGGAGGCAATCGTGTGGATTTTACACGATTCTTGTCGTTCCAGTATCTGAGACAGACGGATGGATGACGAAGGCGAACCGGAAAGTGGAACAGATGGTTATGAGGAAGTTAGAAAGGCGGAAAAGACACCATGGAAGTGAATGAAGATATCATCTGTTCGGGATGTGGTATACCTGTTCAGACTGAAGATAAAAATGAACCAGGATATGTTCCAGTTAATGCATTACAACGCGACGTCATCGTTTGTCAACGTTGTTATCGGTTGAAACATTATAATGAAGTTCCTGATGTGCCACTCACGGATGAAGACTTTAGCAAAATGCTTTCTGAAGTCGGGAAGCAAGACGCGCTAATCGTCATGCTTGTTGATCTCTTCGACGTTGAGGGCAGTTGGATGCTTCATCGCAAAGATTTAAAGCACCTGCCGCTGCTGCTCGTTGGCAACAAGTTTGATCTATTGCCGCAATCGGTGAATGAAAATAAAATTCGGCTTTGGCTGAAACGAGAAGCGAAGGCAAAAGGGTACGCTCCTAAATCGATCGAGCTTATGAGTGCAAATAAAAAAGCAGATGTCGTACGTGTGGCAGCCGCCATTGATGAGTTGCGGAACGGTAGAGATGTGTATGTCATCGGCAGCGCAAATGTTGGCAAGTCTACCTTCATTAATCAATTGATCCGAGCATTTGAAGGGGATGATGATCAGCTCATTACGACCTCAGTATACCCAGGCACAACACTTGCGTTTATTGATCTGCCACTAGATGACGGTTCAAAGTTGTATGATACACCTGGTGTAATCAACCCATCACAAATGTTTCAATCATTACCTCGTCACGCCGTGCATGTATTGCAACCGCGAAAAGAAATTAAACCGACCATTTTTCAGTTGCAGTCCGAGCAAACGCTTTTTATCGGTGGTCTTGCCCGTATGGACTTTTTAGAAGGTGAGTCGAATCATTTTGTTTGTTATTTTCCTGAGGCGTTCAAGCCGCACCGGACAAAGTTAGAAGCAGCCGATGATTTGTATGAGCGTCATAAAGGCCAGGATCTACTTTTGCCCCCAGCAATAGATGTTCTGGAACAAGTGCCAGAGCTTGTGTTACACACGTTTTATATTAAAGAAGATAAAACTGATCTTGTCGTTCCAGGGCTCGGTTGGATTACCGTCGGTAAAAAAGGAGCAAAGGTGAACGTATACGCACCGAAAAATGTCAAAGTTACCCTTCGATCAGCAATCATTTAAGGAGGAGAGTAAATGAAGAATTATGCAGTAATTGGCAGTCCGATTAAACATTCGATGTCTCCCTATATGCATAACGAACATTTTAGCGCACAAAGTGACGCTGCGTATTATTCAGGGTATGATGTCTGCCCGAGCGACCTTCCTGAGGCGGTTCGTGCGTTTAAGACTCTTGGTGTATCCGGGTGGAACGTCACGGTTCCTCACAAAGTGGACATTATGAACCTACTGGATGACGTTGATATTGAAGCGAAGATGATTGGTGCTGTCAACACGGTTGTCAACGACGGTGGGAAGCTTACAGGTTATAATACAGATGGTAAAGGGTTTTTGAATGCGCTTCTCGCCATGACGGGTTCTGAAGCGTTACGGGAAATGAATGTTCTGATGATTGGCGCTGGTGGTGCTGCTAGAGCGGTCGCATACTCTCTACTCACGCATGGGGTAAAAAGCCTAAGTGTCGTGAACCGGACTGAGGAGCGTGCCGAAAAAATTGCAGCGGATTTTGCCTCTATAGGCGCAATGGATGTTTACTCAACGAATGATATTACACCGTTACTTCCTCAATTTGATTGTGTAATTAATACCACATCGATCGGGTTGCAAGGGGAGCAACTAACCCTCATTGATTCGACCAAGTTGAGGTCAGGCGTATATTTAAGCGATCTCATCTATAATCCGAGTGAAACCGCTTGGTTAAAAACACATCGAACGAATGCAAGAGCCGTACAAAATGGCTTAGGGATGTTTATTGAGCAAGCTGCTCTAGCCTATGAACTATGGAGTCATCGTGAAGCAAACCGCACGGTGATGAAACAAACAGTCGAAAGAAAGTTGGGAATACCACATGCAACTTAAGAACAAACAACTTAAGTATTTAAGAAGTGAAGCCAATGCAATCAAACCGATATTGCAAGTAGGGAAAGCGGGAGTGAATCCGAACCTCATCTCTCAAATCAAAGATGCGCTAGAGGCTCGTGAGCTCATTAAAGTGAGCGTGTTGCAAAACTGTCCTGAAGACAAGGATGTGGTTGCAAATAAGCTCGCTGAACGTTCAGGAGCCCACCTCGTTCAAGTGATTGGCTTTACGATCGTTTTGTACCGCCCATCCACTGAAAATCCACGCATTGAACTACCGTAAGGGGGAGAAAATGAGAAAGATCGGCATTTTCGGTGGTACATTTGACCCTGTGCACATTGCTCATTTAATTCTTGCTGAACAAGCATTAAATGAGTGTTCACTAGATGAAGTTTGGTTTATGCCAGCGAATATTCCCCCGCATAAAAAGCATGAAGGAATGGCAGATGGTAAAGACCGAGCGCACATGGTAGAGTTGGCGATCCAGCACCACCCTCAGTTTAAATTATTGCGACTAGAACTAGCGAGAACGGGCCCGTCCTATACGGTCGACACGATTGAACATTTGCTGCAAATTTACCCGAATGAGCAATTTTATTTTATTATTGGTGGCGACATGGTAAAGAGTTTGGAGCGGTGGCATCAAATCGATCGGCTGCGCGACATGGTTCGTTTTATTGTGACGGACCGGCCTGATTATTCGTTGGAAAAAGGGGAACACATTTCGGAGACGATGCTGTATATTCACGTACCCAATTGTCCATCTCATCCTCAGACATTCGTTCTAGAATTAAAAAGCAGCAGTCCATCCGGTTTTTAATTCCGGAAGAGGTAAGGTCTTACGTTGAGGAGAATCACTTGTATGAAAACGACGGACATTGAAAACCGAGTAAAAGAAGTGCTTCCAGAGTCAAGGTTTACGCATACACTTGGCGTTCGAGACGAGGCGGTGCGTCTTGCAGAACAGTATAATGAAGATACGTACCGAATTGAAGTGGCAGCCCTTCTTCATGATTATGCAAAACCTCTTGCAAAAGAGTCATTGTTAAATGTTTTAAAAGAGCGTGAACCGAACGAAAACTTCTCCGAATTTGGGGGTGTTCTTTTACACGCGCCTGCAGGAGCTTATATGATTGAGCGTGAATTTAAGGACGTAATCGATCAAGATATTTTTAATGCTGTTTATTGGCATACAACGGGACATCCGGATATGTCTACATTTGAAAAAATCATCTTTCTTGCCGATTTCATCGAACCAGGACGTCATTTCCCTGGTGTTCATGAAGTGAGAAAAGCGGCAGAAAAAGGCTTAGATGAAGCAGTAACGGCTTGTTTTGTAAGTACAATCTCACATCTAGTCGAGAATAGACGTCCGGTACACCCGATGACGCTAGCCGCCTACAATTCAATGCTTATGACCAAACCATCAAGGAGTGAATGACTTTTTATGAATGATCAACCACTAGTGAAGCTTGCTGTACAAGCTGCTGACTCAAAAAATGCGCAAAACATTAAAGTATTACACATGAATGGGATCTCTGTCGTTGCCGATTATTTTATGATTACTCACGGATCTTCTGTGAAACAAGTACACGCCATTGCAAGTGAAGTGAAAGAACAGGCAGAGAAGAACGGGTATGAAACAAAGCGTATGGAAGGTTACCGAGAAGGGCGCTGGGTGTTAATCGACCTCGGAGATGTAGTTGCCCATGTTTTCCATGAAGATGATCGACTGTACTATAACCTCGAAAAACTTTGGGGAGAAGCCGACCAAATTGAAGTTGGACGGATGCTTGCTTAAGGGGTTGAAACGATATGTACAGTGAAAAAGGAGCACCGCTCTACGATTATTTAATGCAAGATGCCCCGTATGAGCGGTGGTTGGAGTGGACAAATCGTGTGATTACGACACGTAATCCGAAAATGTTAGACGTTGGTTGTGGTACGGGCACACTCATGTCTATGATGCTCTCACAAGGATATGATGTGAGTGGAGTAGATTTGTCGGAATCGATGCTTGCAGCTGCCGATGAAAAGATCCGGCGGTTGAATGGTGTGAAACCGAAGCTTCATGCTCAAGACATGAGTGAGTTGTCGCTAGGAGAATGTTACGACGTGATTACCGTGTTTTGTGATTCATTAAACTATGTGCTCGATGAGCAAGACGTTCAGTCGAGCATCGTATCCTTTTACAATCACTTAAATGAATCGGGCATTCTTATTTTTGACGTGCACTCACTTTCTAAATTTCTACACGACTTCCCTGGCTTTAGTTATGGAGATGATGATCCGGATGTGTCTCTTATCTGGAATAGCTATGAACTAGAAGATTTGGAGAATGGCGTCGTGCATGATTTGACATTTTATCAAAAGCAATCCGATGGGAACTACGAACGGGTCGATGAGACGCATATGCAGCGAACATTTTCTGTCGATACGTACACAAAGTGGCTTCTGCAGGCTGGGTTTCACAATGTTCAGGTGACCGCAGATTTTACAGATGAAGCGCCAACTGAAGAGAGTGAACGCATCTTTTTTGTTGCCTCTAAGTAAAGTATTGTGACGACGAGTAGACTGTAGTATAATTCAACCAACTATACTGCAGTTTTTCTTCGAATTTCTCCTGCCCTTTATATTCATACTATTCCAACTAATTAACGTTCGATATGGAGGCACTATGACGCAAAAATGGTGGATGATTGTTGCGGGTTTAGGCATGTTTATGATTACAATTTTTGGGTTTTTATTTGCATCAAACGATCGTCAACCGGATACGCTTGAAGCATCATTGGATGAGCTGCTTGGGAAGAGGAGAGTGAAGAAGCAGTCCCACAGGAAGAGGAGGTAGAGCTTTCGACAGTCATCGTTGATGTGAAAGGTGAGGTAGAGCGACCAGGTGTATATGAATTCGATCAAGGTTACCGAGTAGACGATGCCATTCGCATGGCAGGAGGAGTCTCCGAAACAGGGAATGAAGCATACGTGAATTTTGCACAAGTTCTCACCGATGAGATGGTCATTTACGTGCTCATGAGGATGAGGAAGAAGGATCATTAAGTGAGCGTTGGGCAGGAACAACGGAAGCGGAAGGTGCGGGTGCAACGGTTGATATTAATACGGCTACCGAACAAGATTTACAGACGCTTCCAGGCATCGGGCCTGCTAAAGCACAGGCCATTGTTACGTATCGTGAAGAGAATGGGCGATTCGATGATCCGTCAGAACTTATGAACGTCTCCGGGATCGGGGAGAAATCATTTGCAGCACTTGTCGATCAGATCGCTACCCCATAAATCTGCCAAAAGATCGAGGACGAACGAATCATTTATAGAATGATCTGATGAGTGACAATTGTTTTACAAATGTCGTTGTATTACAATCGGAACACGACGACAAGAAAGGACAAGATAAGATGAAAAAGACAACAGCATTTTTTACATTCTCGACGTTTGGTCTCGCGTTAGCAGCTTGTACAAGTGACCCTGCAGATGAAGGTGCAGAAGAAACGGCAACTGACGCGAATGGGGAAGGGGCGTCGGATGGCGGACATTTCATTATGGCCATGCCAGCGGATGCAGTCACTTTAGATCCTCACCAAATTACTGACGTGCCGTCGCACATCGTCACTCTTAATTTGTACGAAAATTTACTCATGTTTGACGAGAATATGGAATTGGAACCCGTACTCGCTGAGTCGTATGAACAGATTGATGAGTTGACTTGGGAGTTTCAGCTTCGTGAAGGCATAGAGTTTCATGACGGTGCGGCGTTTAACGCAGAAGCTGTCGTCACGAACTTCGACCGCTTTCTAGACCCCGATACGGCGTCGCCAAGAGCGAATCTGTTTGGTCCTGTTGACGAAGTGGAAGCCGTCGATGAGTACACCGTACATATTTCCACTGACGAGCCTTTTGCCCCGTTGCTGCAACACCTCGCTCACGGGTCAGCTGGTATTTTAAGCCTGAAGCGATTGCCAACGAAGAAGAGACACCAATTGCAACTAACCCAGTTGGAACAGGCCCATTTGAGCTAGAAGAATGGGACCTAAACAATGAAATTGTTCTAGCTAATTTCCAAGACTACTGGGGAGAACCGGCAATTTTAGACCAAGTATCGTTGCGAGTCGTACCTGAACAAGGGACGCGGATGGCGATGATGGAGCAAGGCGAAGCCCACTTTATGCAACAGATTGAACCTGCGAATGTTGCTCGAATGGAAGCGTTGGATAACATGGACGTTGTTTCTCAAGAAGGGTTCGGGATCGATTACATCGGGTTTAACAATGAAGTAGAGCCATTTGATGATGAGCGTGTCCGACAAGCGCTGTCGATGGCGCTTGACCGCGAAGCGATTGTTGAAGGGTTATACGAAGGGTACGGATCAGTAGCCGACGGACCACTTAACGATCTTGTCAATGCATCAAGTCCTGATGTTGAATCACTGCCATATGACCCAGAGCGAGCGCAAGAATTACTTGCAGAAGCAGGGTATGAAGATGGTTTTAGCGCGACGATGCACACAAATGACGCTAATCCGATGCGGGTGCAAATTGCTGAACTTGCCCAAGATCAGTTTGGGGAGATCGGTGTAGATGTGACGATTGAAGAAGTCGAATGGGGTGCGTACTTGGACCTTGTTGATGCGGGGGATACGGAAATGTTCATTCTCGGCTGGTCTATTTCAGCCGGAGACGCAGACAATGGCGTGAGAACACTTTTCCATTCTGATAACTTCGGTTCTGCGGGGAACCAAACGTTATATCATAACGAAGAAGTCGACGATCTATTAGATGAGGCACGTGCTGAACTAGATGAGGAAGCTCGACAAGACCTTTATGGTCAAGTGCAACAAACGCTCATTGATGAGGCGCCGATGATTTACACATTGCACACCGATTATGTCGTCGGGGTCAATTCATCAGTAAATGACTTTATTCATTACCCAAATGGGCAATTTCCGCTTTGGCAAGTGAGTATTGATGAGGAAGCTTCTGCTGGCTACTAGCCTCTAAAACGATGGGTGAGAGGACGATGGAGATGAAAGAAAATTGGAAGTTAGAAACGATTGCTGTGCACGGTGGGCAAGAGATTGATCCGACGACAGGAGCGCGAGCGGTGCCTATATATCAGACCACATCGTATGGGTTTCATGATACTGAACACGCGGCGAATCTTTTCTCTTTAGCTGAGACCGGGAATATTTATACTCGCATCATGAACCGACACAAGATGTGTTTGAGAAACGGGTAGCTGCTCTTGAAGGAGGGGTAGGTGCTTTAGCGACAGCAAGTGGAAGTGCGGCAATTCACTTAGCGATTCTAAACCTTTGTAAAGCAGGAGATGAGATCGTTGCATCTAGCTCATTGTACGGAGCACATACAATTTATTTAAGCACACGTTGCCGGATATGGGCATCACAGTGCATTTCGTGCCCATCGATGATCCAAACGCTTACAAAGAGGCGATAACAGCCGATACGAAACTCGTCTACGGGGAACTAATTGGCAATCCAGACGGGAAAATTCTTGATATTGAAAGTGTCGCAAATGTCGCCCATGAAGCACGGTTGCCGCTAATGGTTGATGCGACACTCGCTACTCCGTATTTATGTCGGCCGATTGAGCACGGTGCGGATATCGTCGTTCATTCGGCAACAAAGTTTATCGGGGGCCACGGAACGTCGATTGCTGGCGTGATCGTCGATAGTGGAAAGTTTGATTGGGCAAATGGAAAGTTCCCGATGTTTAGTGAGCCGGACCCGAGCTATCATGGTGTCGTTTATACGGAAGCGGTCGGTGAGTTGGCATTTATTATTCGAGCGCGCGTGCGTTTGCTTCGAGATATTGGTCCAGCAATATCGCCAACAAATGCATTCCAAATGTTGCAAGGTTTAGAAACGCTTCATTTACGAATGGAACGGCATACAGAGAACGCTCAAAAAGTAGCCGAATACTTGCAAAGCCATGAGAAGGTAAGTTGGGTCGATTATGCAGGATTAGATTCACACCCTAGTAAGCCGTTAGCTGACAAATATTTCACATACGGTCCAGGGGCAGTTTTGACGTTTGGTGTAAACGGTGGGATGGAAGAAGGCAAAGCGTTCATCAATCATGTACAACTTCATTCTCACGTTGCGAATGTTGGGGATGCGAAGTCATTGGTTATTCACCCAGCAAGCACAACACATCAACAATTGAGCGAAGTAGAACAAAAACAAGCAGGTGTAAAGCCCGAACTCATTCGACTTTCTGTCGGTATCGAACATGCAGATGATATCATCCAAGACCTCGCCATTGGGTTAGAGAAACTATAAGCATGTTCAAATCTTTACTCGCACATACTCCTCTTATTGCTGTAACCATCACTTTTACTATGTTTGCAGTTCTTCTTCCAGTTACTCCAGCCGTGCTCTTAGTCACTGCTGGAGTTCTCCTCTTCCTTCATATCCTTAAATTACCTAAGAGAAAAGCAATCTTGTCCATTGGAGTAGTTGTTGTATCTTCGCTTTGTTCAGGGCTGTGGGCGGCGAACGTAGACCGTCTGAATGAAAGTGTACTTACAGACGATACGAAGCGAATCGAAGGTGCAATCATGGATGTCGTATCCATCGACGGCAGTCAAGTATCGTTTTTGTTGCGTTCTTACGAAGGGGAAAAGATTCAATCTTTCATAAGGCTCAGTAACGAAGAGGATCTCGAGTTTGGCGAGACGATGCAAAGCCGGGGACACGTTGTATACTCGAAGGCGAATTGCGAGTCCCATCGGGTCAGCGTAATTTTTCTGCCTCAACTATGAACGTTATCTTTATGAACAGAGGATTCATTGGACGATGGCTGCTGATCATGAAAACGTCGTTTGTACACATACAGATCGCTATCATTCGCTAATCATTAAACAATGGAGGCATTATGCCATCCAGCATATTGAAGAGCATTTCCCAGCGGGAATTCAAGGAATAGCTTCTGCTCTATTGTTTGGAGGTCGTTCAAAAGTTGAACATGATATCCTCCAAGCTTACCAACAACTAGGGTTAGTTCATTTGCTCGCCATCTCAGGATTGCACATTGGTATTGTGAGTGGCATCGTCTATTTCTTATTCATCCGATTTGGCGTAACGAGAGAACGAGCGGCAGAAATGATGTTTTTATTGTTACCGTTGTATGCGGTATTAGCAGGAGGAGCCCCATCCGTCGTACGCGCAGTGTGTATGAGTCTCATCGTATTTTTAGCTGTGCGATTTCGTTTTCATGTTCACCCTCTCCATACACTTTCCGCAGCCTATATCCTCATGCTTTGCTTCAACCCATATTATATCTTTCATGTGGGGTTTCAGCTCTCTTTTATGCTCACATGGTCTATCATCACTTCGATTTACATCCTTCGTTCGTTCCAAAGTAAAACGAAGCAATCTCTCTACGTTGCGATCGTTACGCAAGTTTTCTCCTTTCCACTCATCATCTATTATTTCCACTCGTATTCATTATGGAGTTTGATTTTAAATATCGTTTACGTACCGATCATTTCAATCATTGTTTTGCCGGCGATGTGGGTATTGTTTTTTCTTACGCTCATTCATCATGACCTTGCCCACGTGTGGTTGCACCTTTTATCAAAGGGGTTGGGAGGAATTCACCACTTTTTTATTTCGGTGCAAGGAAGTGTATACGGCACAACAGTATTTGGGGAAGTGTCTGTCACGTGGGTGATTGTAACAACAGCAATTGCTGTCGTGTTGTTTTACTTGTATGAAATAAGAAAACACATTCAGCTTTATGTAGGGATTGGCGTTTTTATGTTATGTGCCGCCTATCCGATTTATTCGAAGGCTTTCGACTCAAGTGTAACCGTGACGTTTATTAATGTGGGTCAAGGAGACAGCATTCTTATTGAGCTGCCGCACAGGCAAGGGACGTATCTTATCGACGCTGGGGGACATATCTCATTTCCTCAAGAAGAATGGCAAGAACGAGAGGTTCCTAGTGATCCGGGTAGGCAAAATGTCATTCCATACTTAAAAGCAAGAGGCATTCAAAAAATTGATAAGGTAATCGTTTCGCATGGAGACTACGACCATATCGGAGGATTGTTCGCGGTGTTGGAGGAATTTCCTGTTGATAAGATGTATTTCCCGGACGTTGATATTGCCGAAGATGCGGAGCGGTCTTTGATTACAAAGGCGTTGGATAAAGGTGTAGAGCTTCAGTTAATTTCGGATGGGTACACGTGGCAGTCCCGCGAGGCTATATTCCGAGTGTTACACCCAGGGGACGGGCCAATGCACAATCGAAACGATGCATCCATTGTGTTGGATGCATATGTAGGAGGCATGCGTTGGCTGTTTACGGGAGATCTTGAAGAGGATGGGGAAAAGCAAGTCATCGAGCGTTATCCAAACTTAAAGACAGACATCTTAAAAGCCGGGCATCATGGGAGTCGTACGTCAACTACTGCCGTATATTTGGAGCAGTTAAACCCTACAGTTGCTGTAATCTCTGCTGGGGTGAATAATCGTTTTCAACATCCTCATGATGAAGTTGTAGAGCGTTTAAACAAAGAGGGCGTGCGAATTCTTGGCACGTATGAGCACGGTGCGATTCGATTTACTTATAAAAACAACGGTTGGTACGTTGAAACGAGTCTCGTTGAACGATAAAAGAGCTAAACCGATGAGATTTAGCTCTTCTGAGTGGTGGTTTGAATCATTACATGCGACTAGCAAATTCAATGACGACACCAATAATAAAAATTAGAGAAAAGAAACCGAAAGATACGCCTACGCCTACGATTGCATCGTTAAAGTCATTACGCTTACTTTGCACTTCTTTTTCAAACTCGTTGTTCATATCGGACCCTCCTCATTCTTCGTCAAGTATAAGACAACCATGAAAAAAAATCCACCACCAATTGTTATTCATACAAAACCATACGTTCTAGTCGCTTTTCTCATTTTTAGTAAGAGTTGTCACCTATAATCACTCGGGGCATAGGATACGATAAGAAATGAACAGATGCGGATGTGTACCGTCGATTTGTCAGTTCCTAGTCTCTCGAGTCGACGTTCATATAAATTTTGGGCAGTGCGATCATACGCACTGTCTTTATTCGATTTTCCCGTATAGAAAAACGATGGTACACTAAATATAGGATGGCATTTTTAACGAAGTGTATGTATGAAAGAGTGATAAGATGAGCACATACGTAAAAGCAATCGAGCAAATACAAAAAGGGAATCTTCAACCTCTATACTTATTGTACGGTACAGAAGCGTACATGATTGAAGACGTAATTCAAACGCTTACGGATCGGGTGTTATCACCGGATGAGAAAGAATTTAACTTCTCTCAATATGATCTAACTGAAACCCCGGTACAAGCTGGCATTGAGGATGCGAAAACGGCATCATTTTTTGGGAATCAAAAGGTGATTGTCCTCAAACATGCGTATTTCCTGACAGGTCAAAAGTCAAAGGAATCGATTGACCATGATCTATCGCAACTGGAGCGGTATGTTGAGGAAGGGTTGTCTGACGATATTCTTATCATTACCGTCGAGTCTCAGAAATTAGACGAGCGAAAGAAAATTGTGAAGCGATTAAAAAAACAAGCGACCGTTATTGAAGCAGCGCCTCTAGAGCACGGTGCTCAAGTAGAGTGGTTGAATAGATTGGCTAGTAAGTGGACGGTACAATTTGAACCGAGAGCATTGGAACATTTTCTTTCCATTACAGCACCCGATTTACATATTCGAAAAAACGAAGTTGAGAAATGTGCATTGTTCGCAGGTGAGGGTGGTATCATCACCGAAAGCATGGTAGACCAACTTGTTCCCAAAAGCCTCGAAGATAATGTGTTCACACTCATTGATCGGGTGAGCGAAGGGAATACAGAAAAAGCGCTCGTATTGTACGATGAACTGATGAATAGTGGGGAAGAGCCGATAAAAATTACAGTTTTACTTGCGAGGCAGCTAAGGATGATGAGCTTAGTGCTGGATATGGATCATCGCGGGTATTCCCAACAAAAAATGGCAGGCACAATTGGTGTGCCACCGTTTGTCGTCGGTAAAATCCGAAATAAAGCAAAGGGTTTACAAAGCACCGCCATTTACCGGGCTTTGTCTGATTTAGCTGAAGTTGATTACAAAATGAAGCAAGGACTCGTCGAAAAGCATACCGCACTCAAGCTCTATATCGCTACGCTACCTGGGACGCTTGCAACGAAATAATAAAAGGCATAACTTGAATTACAGAATTTCTAAAAGAACCAAAGGTAAACCAATCGTTAAAGACTAAAGTGCTACGTCATTGAAGCTCGATCTTAATCGTTCGCAGTAGATGTAGTAAGGAATGGTTTTGATGACTGCCATTGACACCCAAAATGTATGAATAGCGTTCAGAGGCACAATTAAGGACCTCTAGTACACAAACGATGCCATTCAGACAGTTAATGAGAATGAAAGGCGGTGACGTCTAAGGAACCAGGACCTAGACGAGACCCCGCAGCTCATCAGAAGCTCGCTGAAAAAGAGAAATTGATAAACGTATAACAATGTTTGGTTAGCTATAAATAGAAAATCCCACGTAGACCATGTCTATGATGGAATTCTCCTCAATGAGTAACAAATTTTAGCAGGAATCCCCACATAGAAAGACTATATCCCCACATAGGCGGTTCTATGATGGGATAATGTACGATCGCAAAGCTGAATATAGTTGTAATCCCCACATAGGACCCTATGGTTCATGTTAACGAGAAATTTAGAGAGTAAGACGCTGTTTTTTGAAGTAATCTCGTGACCGATCCTCCACTGCATAGAAAACACGGTGGATGTTGTCCTTTTGCTCTGTAGTGCTGGCATCGGCCTGTAGTGGAAAGTGACAAACAATAGCCCAAGTTTGGGGAATTTAAAGGTCATCCTATATATACACTCAGACGCAACGTAAACGATTTGTTCACGTTGGCGTTATTTTTTAGATTGAACCAAAATAAAAACGACTCTCGAGGAGTCGTTTGTGCAATCGTCATTATTTCGCAGCTGCGTTAAGTTTACGTTCCATTTGGGACTTCTTACGTGCAGCTTTGTTTTTATGAATAAGCCCTTTGTTCGCCGCTTTGTCTACCTTTTGTTCAGCAAGCAGGAACACTGCTTTCGCGCCTTCTACATCGTTGGATTCGATTTTTTTATCGAATTCCTTGATCGTTGTACGCATCGCAGATTTGAAAGCTTGATTCTTCACACGCTTTTGCTCGTTAACAAGAATACGTTTTTTCGCTGATTTAATGTTTGCCAAGTCGTTCACCTCCCCAAGTTGCTCTAAAACTTTCTCAGAAAACTTGGGTTCATTTAGAAGTCCAAGTTCTTCATGTTTGACCGTTCATTGATTCCTCAATGCATGACAGATGAATTGTACCAAATACTTACCGGCGTTGCAAGAGCGAATAAATCAATGAGAGAGGGAGATGATACAACTACTTTCGAAAAAAGAGAGGGAATTAGGATGAAAGATGACCGTATGTTCATTCCGCGCAGTGATTTGGCGGTAGAAGATGAAAACATTTTACCCGAGCGACACCGAAGTGGCATTCACGTAGAAGAACGTGAAGAAGATGAGATTACGATTACGTTTGTTGAAATTGATGAAAAAGCTGCGGAGTCTACTGGAAAAAAAGCAGGCCGATATTTAACACTTGAAGCGCTTGGATTAAGGCAAAAAGACACAGCGATGCAATCAAAGCTCATCCACTTGTTAAGTAAAGAATTGAAAACATTTTTAGCGAATCACGGAATAAAAAAAGACAGCACGTGTTTAATTGTTGGACTTGGCAATCGCGATGTCACACCTGATGCTCTCGGTCCGAAAACGGTAGAGCAGCTTGTCATTACTAGGCATTTGTTTGAATTGGGTCATCAATCAACCGATGACGGATTTCGTTCTGTATCTGCGCTAACACCTGGTGTAATGGGGATTACAGGTATTGAAACGTCAGAAATCATTTTTGGTACTGTCGAGAAAACAAAACCTGATTTTGTTATAGCGATCGATGCACTTGCCGCTCGGTCGATTGAACGAGTGAACGCAACGGTGCAAATTTCTGACACAGGAATTCACCCAGGCTCTGGTGTTCAAAATGCACGCAAGGAAATTAATGAGAAAACCCTCAACGTGCCGGTGTTCGCGATTGGCATTCCGACTGTCGTAGACGCTGTGTCGATTACGAGTGACACGATCGACTTTTTGTTTAAACATTTTGGGAGAGAGATGAACGACCGTGATAAACCGGCGCAATCATTAGTCCATCAGGCATGACCTTTGGGGAAAGAAAGAAACTGACCGATGAGGATAAACTTGAGGATGATGATAAACAAAAGTATTTTGGCATCATTGGCTCGTTATCAGAAGAAGAGAAACGCCAGCTCATTCAGGAAGTGCTAAATCCCCTCGGCCACAATTTGATGGTCACCCCTAAAGAGGTAGATACGTTCATGGATGATATGTCCAATGTTTTAGCAGAGGGGATTAACATTGCTTTGCACGAGGCGATTACAGAAGAAGCGAGCGGTCATTATACACATTAACGAATCTATCATATATGAAAGTTTTGGTTCTAGCTTCTCTACTCCTCATAGAATAGAAACGTGAGGGGGGAGAAGCCTTGCACGTTAAACAACGAAACCCACAAGTTGTAACGATGTCAAAAAATCAAATTCAGTCAGGATTCATTGCGATCGTGTCAATGATTGTCATTACGTTTGTCATCGTTGCCATGCTCACAACTGCAGGGAATTTTAACCGGTTTTCGTCAACAGCTGTCCATGAATGGACATCCCAAATGCAAAGTGATCTATTTTTACATCTTATGGGTTCTGAAAATCGCTATTATTTAGAAGCAAATCCCGAGATCGCGGATTTGAATGTAGCTTCAGTAGCGCTAGAACTCACAACACAATTGAACTTAGAGGATCCACGGACTTTTTTAGGCCGAGAAATTCCTGGTTTTTCGGCATTTGACGACCGTCTTGTCGTGGCAGGAGAAGGAACAGACTTAACGACAATGTCTATTGAGTCTTCACCTCCACCAGATGCTTTTACGACAACGGATGAAGAAGAGAGCGCTCCAGCAGAAGATGACAGTGAAGAGAGAAATCTTATGGATGAAGAAGCGATTGTGCATATCGTGCATACCCACAATCGAGAAGCGTTTCATCCTTATAGTGATGGTCAAGATTATGATACAGAAGACAATATTGTTGAAGTTGGCAAGCATCTTGGAGAGCAATTCCAAGAACACGGGATACCCGTCGAAGTAAACGAAGACGATATTCATGCAGTCTCCTTGATCAAGGTTTACATTTTAGTCGATCCTATGACTTATCAAGAGATGTGCTTGTTGAAGCGATTGAGCGAAATGAAAACTTAGAATTTTTTCTAGATATTCATCGAGACTCTCAACCTCGTGACATTACAACCGCAACGGTTAATGGAGAGCCGATGGCTCGCTTGTTCTTTGTTGTTGGTACAGACCATCCAGAATATGAACGAAATCTTAATCTAGCAACAGAAATGCATTATCGTATTGAAGAAGAATACCCAGGCTTAAGTCGTGGGGTTTTAGAACGCGGAGGGTCTGGTGTAGATGGTGTGTATAATCAAGATTTATCGCCAAACGCGATGCTCATAGAATTTGGTGGCATTCAGAACAACTTTGAGGAATTAAATCGAAGTGCTGAAGCAGTAGGGGACATTATTGCTGACTACATTTATGAACAGGTGGAAGGAGAAGTGGAACAATGATGAAGATGAAGCGAGGGTTTCTTTCAATCTTTGCAGCACTAACACTCTTTTTATCTGGTATCCTTACTGGCCATTATTATGCGTACTATCAATGGGGAGAGATATATCATGAAGAACGAGATGTATCTGAAGAAGTGATGGTTGAAAGAAACGCAAGCTCTGAAGACACAAAAGATTTGATGGAACGGCAAGAGCAGTTGCGTGAGCAAGAATCAGGTAATTTCTTCTCGGATTTAGGAAAAACGCTTGGCGGATCTCCCCGCTAGGCGTTTCTTTTCTTAGGAATCACCGTTTAAGAATTGCTGTTCAGCTAGGGTATTGCTATAATGTAGGGTAGTTTTCATCGCGGGAACGAAAGCGTTTGTTGCTTGTTCCTGAATCAGGAGTGATTGTATGAATAATAATGAGCGCAAGACTCGTCAAGAAAGAATTCGGAACTTCTCTATCATTGCCCATATTGACCATGGGAAATCAACGTTAGCAGACCGAATACTAGAACAGACAAAGACCGTATCAGAACGGGAAATGCAAGATCAGCTCCTCGATGCTATGGATTTGGAGCGCGAACGAGGCATTACGATTAAATTAAATTCTGTGCAACTGAAATACGTCGCCAAAGACGGAGAAGAATACATTTTCCATCTTATTGATACCCCAGGGCATGTGGACTTTTCTTATGAAGTGTCACGAAGTTTAGCCGCATGTGAAGGGGCACTTCTTGTTGTTGATGCTTCCCAAGGAATTGAAGCGCAAACATTAGCAAACGTGTATCTAGCTCTTGATAACGATCTAGAAATCTTGCCGGTCATTAATAAAGTCGACTTGCCAAGTGCAGAGCCAGAACGTGTGAAACAAGAAATTGAAGATGTGATCGGGTTAGAAGCTGATGAAGCGGTGCACGCTTCCGGTAAAAGCGGGATCGGCATTACAGATATTCTTGAACAAGTGGTTGAGAAAGTACCTGCACCTTCAGGCGATCCAAACGGACCTTTAAAGGCATTAATCTTTGATTCGCTTTATGATTCTTATCGCGGCGTTATCGCTTACATAAGGATTGCTGAAGGAACGGTCAAAAAAGGCGATAAGATTCGCATGATGGCAACGGGTAAAGAGTTTGAAGTGACAGAGATTGGGGTTATGACCCCTAAACCAGTAGCTACAGATGAATTGACAGTAGGGGACGTTGGTTTCCTTACCGCATCCATTAAAAATGTCGGGGATTCAAGGGTAGGGGATACGATTACCCACGTCCATGAGCAGCTCCTGAACCATTACCTGGTTATAAGCGGATGAACCCGATGGTTTATTGTGGGTTATACCCAATTGATGCGAGTGATTATAATGCGTTAAGGGATGCACTTGAACGTCTTGAGTTAAATGATAGTGCGTTGCAATACGAAGCGGAGACTTCACAAGCACTAGGGTTTGGTTTTCGTTGTGGATTCTTAGGGCTTTTGCATATGGAGATTGTGCAAGAGCGCATTGAGCGTGAGTACAACATTAACTTAATTACAACAGCGCCAAGTGTTATTTACCACGTGCATCAATTGGACGGTTCAATGGTGAAAATTGATAACCCGTCAAACATGCCAGACCAACAATCAATTGATTATGTGGAAGAGCCATATGTGAAAAGTACCGTCATGGTTCCGAATGATTACGTCGGTGCGGTTATGGATTTGTGCCAAAGGAAACGCGGCAATTTCATTGATATGACGTACATGGATGAAAATCGTGTAAATCTCGTTTATGAGCTCCCACTCACCGAGATTGTCTATGACTTTTTTGATCAATTGAAATCGAACACGAAAGGATATGCTTCTTTTGACTACGAGATGATTGGCTATCGCGAGTCTAAGCTTGTCAAAATGGATATTCTTTTAAACGGTGAGAAAGTCGATGCTTTGTCGATTATTGTTCATCGAGATATGGCGTATGAACGTGGAAAGATTATTGTAGATAAGCTAAAAGAATTGATTCCTAGACAACAATTCGAAGTGCCTGTGCAAGCAGGGATTGGAAATAAGGTTATTGCCCGTTCAACGATTAAAGCTCTTCGAAAAAATGTACTATCCAAATGTTATGGTGGGGACATTACGAGAAAAAGAAAGCTTCTTGAAAAACAAAAAGAAGGAAAACGTCGTATGAAGAACGTCGGTAACGTTGAAGTACCTCAAGAGGCTTTCATGAGTGTGCTGAAGATGGACGACCAAAAATAACAAAAAGGACGTGCTCGTTTGAAACAAGGATTGTACGTACACATCCCTTTTTGTAAACAGATCTGTCACTACTGCGATTTCAATAAAGTCCTTCTCGAAGGCCAACCCGTCGATGCGTATATTCGTGCACTGTCTACGGAAGGCAAATGGCGTGTGGAAAATGGAAGGTATCATGCCGATACGTTTTATGTTGGTGGTGGAACACCAACTGCCCTGAACAGTGAGCAATTGCAGCAGTTGTTCCTCGGTCTAAAGAAAGTGGGCGTCTATTGGGATGAAATGAGCGAAGTGACTGTGGAAGTGAACCCTGATGGGGTGACAGATGAGCAATTACGCGTATTGAAAGAAGCAGGAGTGAATCGCTTGAGCATCGGAGTGCAAACTTTCGATGCTGAGCTTTTGCAACAAATTGGGAGAACGCACGGAGCGGAAGATGTGGAGCGATTGATTCATCGGGTCCGAGATCAAGGGTTTAACAACGTCTCGATAGACTTGATGTATGCACTGCCTGCTCAAACGGATGAACAGTGGAAAGCGACGGTTGAAAAAGCCATTTCCTTAGATCCGGATCATATTTCCGCTTATGGGCTAAAAATTGAGCCAAAAACACAATTTCATAATTGGAAAAAAGCCGGAAAGCTAACGCCGGTGGATGAAGACGAAGAAGCGGATATGTATGAGTGGCTGATTCAGCGTTTAGCAGATGCAGGTTTCCTCCAATATGAGATTAGTAATTTTTCCAAGCCGAACAAAGAAAGTCTGCACAACTTGCTCTATTGGGAAAACGAACCGTATCTTGCTTTGGGCGCCGGTTCACACGGCTATATGGACGGCAGTCGGTACAGCAACATCGGCCGATCCCTCACTATTTGAAGTCTATTGAAGAGAAGAAGCTGCCTACAAGAAAATCTGAAGCGCTCTCGATGACTGAGCAAATGGAAGAAGAAATGTTTTTAGGATTACGTTTAAACAGAGGGGTTCGAGCCGATCGTTTTCGTGAAAAGTACGGCATTGACATGGCAGAACTGTACAGAAACGTCTTACCTGCACTCGTTGATGACGGTCTTGTTGAATGGCGGGACAATCATTTGCGGTTAACGGAACGAGGGCAGCTTCTCGGCAATGAGGTGTTTGAAAAGTTTTTGCTTCCTAAAGACACGCATCTCATTCGTTGACAAAGACAGAGCCATTTGATAAATTTGGAGTAGATTTAGCACTCGAACTGATTGAGTGCTAACAGAGGTGATGGACACATGTTAAGTCGTCGTCAGTTATTCATTCTGCAAGCCATCGTCGATGACTACGTCCAAAGTGCTGAGCCCGTCGGTTCAAGAAGTATATCAAAACGACCTGATGTGACGTTTAGCGCAGCTACGATTCGAAATGAGATGGCTGACTTGGAAGAGATGGGATTTTTAATTAAGCCGCATAGTTCTGCAGGCAGAATTCCGTCTCATCAAGGATACCGACTCTATGTTGACCAGCTATTATATGCCAATGAACCTCAAAGTCAACGACTTGATTTTGTGCAACATTTTTTTGACCAGAAAGTTTCTGAAGTCGAAGCGGTCATGAGAAAAACCGCTGCAATTCTCTCGGAGATGACGAATTACGTTTCCGTCGTTCTCGGGCCTGCGATATCAAACACGAAGTTAAAGCAAATTCAAATTATCCCGCTTTCTTCATCGCAAGCGGTTGCGATTTTAGTGACCGATTCTGGTCATGTCGAAAATCGAACGTTTGATATTCCAGAGAACATGAGTGCAACGGATCTGGAGAAATTTGTGAACATCTTGAATGAACAGTTGTCCAATAGTCCACTTGGTCAATGGGAAAGTCTAATGACTGTTGAAATTGAAAGGATTTTGGATAAACACGTTCATCATTATAAAGAGATGTTTCAGTTTTTGCACCGTGCATTTAAGCCAGGGAACGATGAACAGATCTTCTACAACGGCTTAATGAACTTGCTCGTTCAACCTGAATTTAAAGATGTTGATCGCGTGAGAGCCATGTTGCAATGGTTGGAAGATAGCGGTGAAGTATATTCATTTTTGTCTTCTGCGAATACGAGTGGTCTTACCGTAAAGATTGGTGAGGAGAACCACTTGAAATTATTTGATGATATTAGCATGATAACAGCCACGTATGCGATCGATGGAAAGTCTGTAGGTTCTATCGGGCTTATCGGCCCGACACGTATGGAATATGAGCGAGCCATTCGGATTATCAAACAAATGGCCGACGGGTTGTCAGCATCCTTGACGAAACTGTATCGGCATGATGGATAGGCGTATGCTCCGAGTGATTTCATGTGGCTTGGAGGTGTCAATGTATGACAGAACAAGATAAGAAAACAAACGAAGAAACAGAACCAACTGCAGAAGAGGTTGAAATTATTGAGCCTGACACAGAGGAATCGGTTCCGGATGAAGAAGTTGAGCAAAGTGAAGAAGACCGTCTTCAAAACGAGCTAAATGAGCTTAAACAAAAAGTGTTAAGGCAACAGGCGGATTATGATAACTTCCGCAAACGCACGCGTATGGAAAAAGAGTCCGATGCAAAGTATCGCTCGCAAAAGCTTATCGAGTCGTTGCTTCCAGCGATGGACAATTTCAAGCGTGCTTTAGATCATGCACCACAATCAGAAGAGGCAGAGAGCATCCATAAAGGAATGACAATGGTGTATGAGCAGCTGCAAGAATCGCTGCGCTCTGAAGGTCTTACCGAGATTAAGACTGAAGGAGAGCCATTTGACCCGAATTTCCATCAAGCAGTTATGCAAGTGGAAGAAGAAGGGTTTGAAAGCAACCAAGTTGTGGAAGAACTGCAAAAGGGATATCAACTTAAAGATCGTGTGATCCGCCCAGCAATGGTGAAGGTTAACGCGTAACGAATAGAAACAAATGGTTTGAGTTAGAACGGAATCAAGGAGGATATAGCAATGAGTAAAGTAATCGGTATTGACTTAGGAACAACAAATTCTTGCGTAGCGTAATGGAAGGTGGCGAGGCAGTCGTCATCCCAAACCCAGAAGGCAATCGTACAACACCATCGGTTGTTGCCTTTAAAGATGGTGAGCGTCAAGTAGGTGAGGTCGCAAAGCGCCAAGCGATCACGAATCCGAATACGATTCTTTCAATCAAACGACATATGGGAACAGACCATAAAGTTGAAGCAGAAGGAAAAGATTACTCACCACAAGAAATTTCAGCGATTATTCTCCAAAAGCTTAAGTCTGACGCAGAAGCTTACCTTGGAGAAACGGTTTCAAAAGCTGTTATTACCGTACCGGCGTATTTCAATGATTCACAACGTCAAGCAACAAAAGACGCAGGAAAGATTGCTGGACTTGAAGTCGAGCGAATCGTGAATGAGCCGACAGCGGCAGCGCTCGCTTATGGACTCGAAAAAGATGAAGATCAAACGATCCTCGTTTATGACCTCGGTGGAGGTACGTTTGACGTATCCATCCTTGAACTTGGCGATGGCTTTTTCGAAGTGAAATCAACTTCTGGTGATAACGAACTAGGTGGGGATGACTTCGATGAAGTGATTATTGACCACATGGTTGATGAGTTCAAAAAAGAGAACGGCATTGACTTAAAACAAGACAAAATGGCGATGCAACGCCTTAAAGATACAGCTGAAAAGGCGAAGAAAGATCTTTCAGGTGTGACACAAACACAACTATCACTTCCGTTTATTACAGCTGACGCTTCAGGACCGAAACACCTTGAAATGAACCTTACACGAGCGAAATTCGACGAACTTTCTTCTCATCTCGTTGAAAGAACGATGGAACCGACGCGTCGAGCGATTCAAGATTCAGGAGTTTCTGCATCTGAAATTGATAAAATTATTCTTGTAGGGGGTTCAACACGAATTCCTGCTGTTCAAGAGGGCATCAAACAACTTACGGGTAAAGATCCACATAAAGGCGTAAACCCTGATGAAGTCGTAGCACTAGGTGCTGCTGTGCAAGCAGGTGTTCTCGCTGGAGATGTGAAAGATGTCGTCTTGCTAGACGTGACACCACTTTCACTAGGGATCGAAACGATGGGTGGCGTATTTACACGCTTGATCGAGCGAAACACAACGATTCCTACGAGCCAGTCGCAAGTGTTCTCGACAGCTGCTGACAACCAGCCATCTGTAGACATCCATGTGTTACAGGGAGAGCGTGAAATGGCAGCGGATAACAAAACGCTTGGACGTTTCCAGTTAAACGATATTCCAGCAGCACCTCGTGGCGTTCCACAAATCGAAGTAAGCTTTGATATTGACGCGAATGGGATTGTCAATGTACGTGCCAAAGACAAAGGAACAAACAAAGAACAGTCCATTACCATTACTTCTTCTTCTGGTTTATCAGATGATGAGATTGAAGACATGGTAAAACAAGCAGAAGAAAATGCGGAAGCGGACAAACACAAGAAAGAAGAAGCTGAACTTCGCAATGAAGCAGACAGCCTCGTCTTTAACGTAGACAAAACGATTAAAGATTTAGGTGAAAATGTAGAAGCTGCAGACAAAGAAAATGCTGAAACAGCTAAAGCGAAGCTTCAAGAGGCGTTGCAAGGAACTGACCTTGAAGTGATCCGCACGGCGAAAGACGAGCTCCAAGAAATCGTTCATGCACTTTCTCAGAAAATGTATGAGCAAATGGCTCAAAACGCTGAGCAAGAAGGCGCTGCTGAAAACCAAGAGCAATCCGGTCAAGAAGAAGACGTCGTTGATGCTGACTTTGAAGAAGTGAAAGACGACGAAGAGAAAAAAGACGACAACAAACAATAGATAATCATTTCAAGAGATAAAGTCAAAGTCAGTTTCTCTAGGCTTTGACTTTTTTCTTGATGGTTGTTGCTGTCATCATTAAACCAATGTAAGATGAGTGCCATGTAGTTACTAACGGGAGTGATTTGGACAATGAGTAAGCGCGACTTCTATGAAGTGCTCGGCGTCAGTGAGGATGCATCTGCTGATGAGATAAAAAAAGCTTACCGTAAGCTTGCAAGAAAATATCATCCAGATGTCAATAAAGAAGATGATGCGGAAGAGAAGTTTAAAGAAGTAAAAGAAGCGTATGACACCTTAAGCGATTCTCAAAAGAAAGCCCACTATGATCAATTTGGGCATACCGATCCGAATCAAGGCTTCGGCGGCGGTGCTGGAGATTTTGGTGGCAGCGGTTTTGGGGATATTTTTGACATGTTCTTCGGGGGCGGGGGCAGACGAGATCCAAATGCACCTCGACAAGGAGCAGACCTTCAGTATACAATGACGTTGGAATTTAAAGAGGCTGTTTTTGGCAAAGAGGAAGAGATTGAAATTCCGCGGGAAGAATCTTGCCAAACGTGTTCAGGGTCAGGCGCAAAGCCAGGCACATCGCCTGAAACGTGCGGGAGGTGTGGCGGCAGCGGTCAACTAAATGTTGAACAAAACACGCCGTTTGGCCGTGTCGTAAATCGTAGAATTTGTGATCGTTGTGAAGGATCAGGTCAAACGATCAAAGATAAATGCAATACGTGCGGAGGCGACGGTCGCGTTGAAAAACGCAAAAAAGTAAAAGTACGCGTGCCTGCGGGTATTGATCATGGTCAACAAATGCGACAAGCTGGCCAAGGCGAAGCAGGTGTGAACGGCGGCCCTCCTGGAGACTTATACATTGTAATCAATGTGAAGCCGCATGAGTTTTTTGAACGTGATGGAGATCATGTAAGGTGTGAAATGCCACTCACCTTTACACAGGCAGCGCTTGGTGATGAGATTGAAGTTCCTGCTTTAAGTGGGAAAGTGAAGATTAAAGTACCTGCAGGTACACAGACGGGCAAACAATTTCGACTAAAAGGTAAAGGTGCACCAAATGTCCACGGACGTGGTACGGGTGATCAGTTAATCACGGTTCGAGTGATTACACCTAAGAAATTGTCCGATAAACAAAAGTCATTACTAAAGGAATTTGCCGATGAAAGTGGAGAAACTGTTGATGAGCATAGCGACAGCTTCTTCGATAAAGTGAAACGGGCATTTCGCGGAGATTAACACGAATGATGATGAAAGCTGTTTCCTCTAGAGGAAACCAGCTTTATCGATGAGGAGGTTTCGATTAATGGAATGGACAGAATGTCGCTTACATACATCCCATGAAGCACATGAACAAGTCGCTGACCTGTTAAATGAACAGGGTGCGAATGGGATCGTTATCGAAGACAGTCGCGATCGTCAATACGAGCCTGAGTGGGGCAGTGATATTATCGGTAAGCCTTCGGTTGATCATTTGCCGACGTCTGGCGTCGTGTTGAAAGCATATTTTCCTATTGACGAGCGTTTGAATGAAACGATGAACGCCATTACAAGTGCACTTGAGCAATTGGAAAGAGAAAGTAGTTTGCCAGTAAAAGGATAAACATCGAACAACAGACGATCCGTGAAGAAGATTGGTCAGAGGCATGGAAGACATATTATAAACCGATTGATGTGAGCAACACGCTTCGCATCGTCCCTTCGTGGGAGCCTGTCAGTGCAACGGATCACGAGAAAACGATCATCGAATTGGACCCAGGCATGGCATTTGGAACGGGCACACACGAAACGACGCTTTTATGCTTACAGGCACTGGAGACGTTAATTCAACCTGGAGACCGCGTCATTGATGTCGGTACAGGTTCGGGTATATTAAGCATTGCAGCGGTGAAACTAGGTGCTCGTCACGTACAAGCATTTGACTTGGACCCGGTCGCGGTGAAGGTGGCCAAAGAAAACATCGAGCGTAATCAAACAGCTGAATCTACTGAAGTGACAGAACGAGACTTGCTCGCTGAAACAGCCTCAACAGAAAAAGCAGATGTAGTTGTGGCCAATCTGTTAAGTGACATCGTGATCCGCATGGTTCCATCGGTGCAAAATCACTTGAAACAAAACGGACATTTGCTCGTTTCGGGCATCATCTCATCAAAGAAAGCAGAAGTTATACATGTGCTATCGCTGCACGGGTTCACCGTCATAGACGTTCATGAAATGAAGGATTGGGTCGCGATTCACGCACAACGAATGAGTGAGGTGTAGGGGGTTGCAACGATATTTCATCCAAAATGAAGACGTAGAAGGGGACCGAGTCGTTCTCCAAGGCGAACAAGCTCACCACATTGAACGGGTGATGAGAATGAGTGCAGGCGATGAGTTCATATGTGTAGATGAAAATGAAAAAGCAGGAAAGTTTACCATTACATCTGTACAAGCACAGAAGGTGACGGCACAGTTTTCAGAAACGATCGAAACATGCGCGGAACTACCCGTTCATGTTACAATCGCGCAAGCAGACATTAAAGGTGATCGGTTTGAATGGATGCTGCAAAAAGCAACGGAGTTAGGTGCTTTTGGGTTTATTGGTTTTGGAGGAAAGCATTCCGTCGTAAAATGGGACGAGAAGAAGCAAGACAAGAAGCTCGGCCGCTACAAAAAGATCGTTCAAGAAGCTGCAGAGCAATCGGAAAGGCTGCGACTGCCAGCAGTTCAACACGTTGCTTCTGCAAAGGAATTATTATTAATAGCGGACCGTTATGATGTGGTGTGGGTCGTCTCGGAACAGTCGGGTCGAGGGACGAATCATCATGCGTTATACGAACAATTAGAAGCGCTTCATCTGCCTGTTTCTGTGCTCGCGATTTTTGGACCTGAAGGGGGCTTTAGTGAAAGTGAATTCCAGCTGTTTCAAGATGCAGGGTTTGCGTCTATAAGCTTAGGTCCCAGAATACTTAGGGCAGAAACGGCATCTACTGCTCTTCTTAGCATGCTCAGTTATGAATACGAAATTAAGAGGTGAAGACCGATGGCAAGCGTTGCTTTCCATACGTTAGGTTGCAAGGTCAACCACTATGAAACAGAGGCCATTTGGCAATTATTTAAAGAGGCGGGTTACACGCAGACCGCAGATGAGAACCCTGCTGATGTGTATGTTATTAATACGTGTACAGTAACAAACACAGGAGATAAAAAAAGTCGGCAAGTGATTCGCCGTTCAATCCGTAACAACCCCGATGCCGTCATTTGTGTGACGGGATGTTATGCACAAACATCTTCAGCGGAAATTATGGATATTCCGGGTGTTGATATCGTCGTTGGTACTCAAGATCGTAAAAAGATGATCGGCTACATTGAAGAATTTAAACAAACAAGAGAGCCAAAAAATGCGGTCGGTAACATTATGAAAACCCGTACGTACGAAGAGTTGGATGTTCCGGCGTTTCGTGATCGCACACGGGCAAGCTTAAAGATTCAAGAAGGATGCAACAATTTCTGTACATTTTGTATCATTCCTTGGGCAAAAGGGCTGCTTCGTTCAAGAGAACCTGAGCAAGTTCTTCAACAAGCAAAGCAACTCGTTGAGGCCGGCTATAAAGAAATCGTACTCACTGGAATCCACACAGCAGGATACGGTGAGGATTTTAAAGACTACAACTTTGCTAAGCTTCTACAACAACTTGAAGAAGTTGAAGGCATTAAACGACTAAGAATTTCATCGATTGAAGCGAGTCAAATTACTGATGAAGTCATTCAGGTTGTAAAAAACTCGAATAAAATTGTGAATCACTTTCACATTCCTTTACAAGCAGGTTCAGACACGGTTTTAAAACGAATGAGAAGAAAGTATACAACGCAATTTTATAAAGAGCGTGTGGCGAAGTTGAAGCAAATCTTCCCCGACTTGGCGATTACAACCGATGTGATTGTCGGGTTCCCTGGAGAGACAGAAGAAGAGTTTCAAGAGACGTACGCATTTATCCAAGAGATGGGCTATTCCGAACTGCACGTGTTCCCGTATTCAAAGCGTACAGGTACACCAGCAGCGAGAAGAGACGATCAAGTGGATGACAACGTAAAGCAGGCACGTGTGCAAAAGCTCATTGCTCTGTCTGAGCAACTGGCAAAGCAGTACGCATCATCATTTGAAAACGAAGTGGTAGAAGTAATTCCTGAGGAAGAAGCGAAAGACGATTCGGGGATGTTTGTTGGATATACGAGCAATTACTTAAAAGTAAGAGTTCCAGCGACAAAAGAAATGGTCGGGCAAATTGTCAAAGCGAAAATCACTCGAGCAGGGTATCCTGAGAGTGAGGCAGAGTTTGTTCGCGTCATCGACCACGACGCAAAACAATTTGTGTAGTTAACGAGGGAAAGACGAAGGGGGATGTTTCCCGATTCGTCTTTCTTTATTTTTCGCCAGTTACTCGTTCGACGAGTGAAGCAAAAGGATGGATGAAAGGCAAGAGTAACAGCGAGCATATGACGTTAAAAAGCACAGAAGCATGAGCGACTTGAGTAGCGGGATCTGTTGTGAGTTGCATGACGAAATAGGCAAATAGCGAAACAAATGGCAAAAAAAGTAACGCACCCCCAAGATTTAGAAACACATTCGCCATAGCGGTTTGCATCGCACCTCGACCTGCTCCGAATGCGGCAAGAACAGCCGTAAGGCAAGTGCCGACATTGGCCCCCATCATAATACTAATGACAGCTTCGAGGCTGAGCACTTCATTGGCATACAACTGAATGCCAATCGCAATCGCAGCCGTGCTGGATTGGATAATCGATGCGAGTACGGTTCCGCCGAGCATTGACACAAGGTTAGACATGTTGTGTTCGATCAGTGTGCTTGCAAACCCATGACTTGCAAAGGCTTCTCCCACTCACCCATACCGTCCATGGCAAGAAACATACAACCAATCCCACAGAAAGTCATCCCAAATAAAAATAACGAGCGCTTTCTCGTGAGCAAGGCAACAACCCCAAGAACGAGCGTAACCATGCCGAGTGTTTCACCAGAGAAAACGAGAAGTTCAAGGGTGATGGTTGTCCCGACATTGCTTCCCAAAATGATTGCAATCGTTTGTCTAAAAGGAATGACACGAGCGGCTACGAGGCTGACAGCAAGCACCATGACAGCGTACTGCTCTGGAGAACAGCAGTAACTGCAAAGCCGACAAAGAGTCCGGCTAATGGGTGGCTCGTACTTCTTTCAATTAACGATTTTACACGCGCAGGGGTTGCCTGCTCTAATCCAAGACGAATAATCGCAATACCGAATAAAAAAATAAATATATAAACAACGATCATCATAAATGAATACTCCATAGCCCGTCCCCCAATGCTTATAGTTATGGCATGCCGAGGAGATTTATGAAGCGAGTTTGTGGAAATTCAAAGATTGGTGTTGCAAAACAGACGAATTTCCATTACAATTTACTAAAATGACATCATATTGTACAAGTGAATGTCATGATTGTGAGCGGTACTGCGGAGGGAGGGATTCAAATGGCTGAAACACGTATAAGAAAGAATGAGTCGCTCGATTCAGCATTGCGTCGTTTTAAGAAGAATGTTTCTAAAGACGGTACACTTGCTGAGGTCCGCAAGCGTAAACATTATGAAAAGCCAAGCGTTAAAAAGAAGAAAAAATCAGAAGCTGCGCGTAAGCGTAAGTTCTAATATTGGCTGAAATGAATCAACCTGGTGCAGATTTGCATCGGGGGTTTTGCATTTTTTGAAACCTTTGGGTCGACGCACACGTAAAACTAGGCAGAAGGTGTGGATTACTTGTGTTCTAGCTTATATATTGTGTACACTAAATTATAGCGGTTACAATACGAGTAAGTTCGCAAATAAATGATCATCATGAAGGGGAGGGAGCAGATGGGAAAAAGAAGTCGTGTAATTCTTTTCCTCTTACTTCTCATCACGGGTATGGTATTGCCATTTCAGTCTGTGGCTGATAGCAATCAGTCCGTGCATGTGATCCCGGTTGAGCAAACCGTAGAACGTGGTTTAGAAGCTTTCTTGGATCGGGCGATCACGGACGCAGTTGAAGACGGTGCAGACCACATTCTATTAGAAATGGATACACCAGGCGGGGCAGTGAATGCCGCGACAAACATCGTGAATAAGATTCAAGCAACCGATGTTCCGATCTCTACATTCGTAAAGAATGAAGACCATGGAGCCATTTCTGCAGGTGCATACATTGCTCTTTATACGGACAACATCTTTATGCAACCCGGCGCACAAATCGGAAATGCAAGTGTCATTGATGGTGCGGGAAATGCTGCTGACCAGAAAGTCGCTGAAAACTGGGCGACGGAAATGAGAACAGCTGCAGCGAGCAGTGAACATGACCGGCCTCCAGACATTGCTGGACAGATGGTGAACCCTGACAATCCGATATCTATAAATGCAAACGAAGCGTTAAAGAACAATTATGCTGAAGGCATTGAAGAAGACAGAGAAGGCGTGCTAGCCGCTCTTGATTTAGCGGACGCAGAAGTCGTTGAGCAAGACCAAGCTTTAGCAGAAACGATGACACGCTGGATTACACATCCAGCCATGATCTCGATTCTTCTTGCTGTAGGTGCAGTTGGACTTATTACTGAATTCTTTACACCTGGTTTTGGCATTGCAGGAATTGTTGGATTATCATCACTTGGTTTGTTTTTCTTTGGGCATTTGTTTGCTGGATTTGCAGGTTGGGAGAGTTTAATCCTATTAATTATAGGAATTATCCTGATTGTTGTCGAAATCGTATTTACAGGCTTCGGATTGTTTGGTTTACTAGGGGTTGGGTCTATTATCGGCAGTATCTATCTTGCCTCTTTTGATACTTCACAAATCTTTCTTTCGATTTTGCTCGCTGTTGGAGCGGCAGGTGTCGCAGCATTCGTTATGTTCAAGTATTTTGGACGTATCGGCTTAATGAAGCGTCTTGTGCTCCAAGATGAGGTTTCAAGCGAAGAAGGAACACAGAGAAAAGCGGATAAAGAACGTTTGTTAAATGAAACAGGCGTGGCTCTTACACCGTTAAGACCTGCAGGTATTGGTGAAATAAATGATACCCAAGTGGATGTTGTGAGTGAAGGTAGTTTCATTGAGAAAGGTAAGTCGATTCAAGTTGTTCGTACAGACGGTGCGAGTATTGTCGTTAGAGAGATCAAATAAGCACGTAATTCTATTAAAGGGGGACTACGAAAATGGACATTATTAGTACAGGGCCGCTTTTGGTCATTGTCGTGATTGCCATTGCAATCATCTTGCTTTCTGTTCTATTCACATTTGTACCTGTTCGACTTTGGATTGCTGCAATCGCAGCGAATGTTAAAGTCGGCATCTTTCAACTTGTCGGGATGCGTTTACGTAACGTTGTTCCAAAACGTGTCATTAACCCGCTAATCAAAGCGAAAAAAGCGGGTCTTGATATTACAACAAACATGTTGGAAGGTCACTACCTAGCAGGTGGTAACGTCGACCGGGTTGTCAATGCGTTGATTGCTGCGCATCGTGCGAACATTGACTTATCATTTGAGCGTGCTGCAGCGATTGATCTTGCTGGCCGTGATGTGTTGGAAGCTGTACAAATGAGTGTAAATCCGAAAGTCATTGAAACACCATTTATTGCGGGTGTAGCGATGGACGGTATCGAAATTAAAGCGAAGTCAAGAATTACAGTACGAGCGAACATTGATCGCCTCGTCGGTGGTGCGGGTGAAGATACAGTCATTGCCCGTGTCGGTGAAGGGATCGTTTCCACGATTGGTTCTAACAATGATCATAAGAAAGTTCTAGAAAATCCAGATATGATTTCACAAACCGTTCTAACAAAAGGTCTTGATTCAGGAACTGCCTTTGAAATTCTATCCATTGATATTGCCGATATTGATATCGGGAAGAACATTGGTGCTGAGCTCCAGACTGACCAAGCAGAAGCAGATAAGAATATTGCACAAGCTAAAGCAGAAGAGCGTCGTGCGATGGCTGTTGCCAAAGAACAAGAAATGAAAGCTCGTGTTGAAGAAATGCGTGCGAAAGTTGTTGAAGCTGAGGCGGAAGTACCGATGGCCATGGCAGAAGCATTTAGAGCGGGTAACTTAGGTGTTATGGATTACGTGAACTTCCAAAACGTGCAAGCGGATACGGATATGAGAGAGAGTATCGGCAAAGCTACGAAAGATGATGAAGACGAAGATCCGCACCGTAATCGAGGATAGTTTTTTGAATGGAAGAAAGGGGGACTGATGAATGGAGATTATTGGAATTATTATTCTCATGATGATCATTTCGAGCATTATGAACTTGTTTACCAATTCCAAGAAGACGAATGAACGCTCCAAACCAGGGACAGGTCCTCGTCCACAAGAAACTCAGCAGTCAGAACGTACGGAAACCTCGGCAGGTGAAAGTCAAGAAAGCCCATTTGGTGATCTTGGTAAGCAACTGGAGGAAATGTTTGGCGGTAGGTCAGAAGAGCAACAAGAGCGGCCAACGAGCCGCCAGCCACGTGTGGACTCGACACTTAGTACACCCGAGCAACAAGAGACGTCGTCTCCAGATTCGACTGTTGTGAGTAAAGAAATGCAGGAATTTGAAAAGCGTCGTGAAGAAGTGAGACGTCGAAAGCGTCAAGCTGAACAGGAGCTCCAAGCAAAAACAAAGGAGTTACAAGCGAAGCAAAAACGCATCGCTACTCGTGTTGATGAAGGGGAGCTTGTCTCCTTCAAAAACATCTCCAGAAAAGATATCGTTCAAGGGATGGTTTGGTCAGAAATATTAACCGAACCTCGAGGTACTAAACCTCATCGAACGAATCCGCGAACACCTAAGCGTTATATGTCATAAGATAAAGCATCCTCCTTTGAGGGTGCTTTTTTTTGGTCGGTTCTAAAACGTAATCGTAGTGATGATCGCACGTATTAGGACATACGTATAGTTGAGGAGGGAATGTTTGTGGCGTCCATATCAAGAAAGCTGAGAAAGCTTATGACTAAAAGCATGCAAATTCCTGCTGATGTGACCCTTGGCCTCAGTAGGGTAACAATGATCGGACACGTCCATGTGTATATAGAAAACCACCGAGGCATTCTTTCTTTCTCCTCTGACAATGTGCAGCTTCGCTTAAGTGATGGGGAGCTTCTTGTCACAGGCAAAGAGATGATTATAAAGGCGATTTTGCCAGATGAATTAATTCTTGAAGGTCAAATTGATCAAGTGGCCCACATTCATAATAAAGGAGAGAAGTAATGTGCAAAAAACCGAGCGAAATTGGAAAGGGCAAGTTGAGCTTTTCCTCGTGGGAGAACAAATTGAATCATTCTTAATGAATGTATTCAACACGACATTTCTTTCGTGAATGTTGAAAGAAAGAATGTGAGTCACGTGCAGGCGATCATGAATATCCCTGATGTGAAGAAGCTTCGAAAAATCGCAAGAAATTACCCAATTAAAGTGTCGTTTGGTGAGCGAAAGGGCATGTATTTATATAAACAAAAGGGCTTTAGACGTTTTGGATTTGTTGCAGGCATTCTCGTGTTTTTCCTCGTTGTTGGATTGTTGTCACAAATGGTTTGGAGGGTCGATGTTGAAGGAGCTTCGCCACAAATCGAACATGAAATACGTGTATGGGCCCAAGATCAAGGTTTAGCACCAGGTAGTCCTCAATGGAGGATCCCTGCAGAATCGGAACTTCAGCAACGAGTTTCCGAAGAAGTCCCAGGTGCAACGTGGATTGGTGTAGAGAAAAGGGGTACGAGCTACCAGTTTCAAGTCGTAGAGCAGCAATTGGCTGAGGAGAGAGAAGCATTATCTCCAAGAAATTTAGTCGCAATGAAGAACGGTGTCATTCATGAACTTTACGTTGAAAATGGACGAGCAGCTGTCGAATTAAATGACGTCGTCCAAGTTGGCGACCTACTCATCTCAGGACTGATTGGACGTGAAGGGGAAGAGTCTGCGATTGCTGCTGAAGGAACCATTCGAGCAGAAACGTGGTACCAAGGGCAGGTTCAAGTGCCGATGACACTAAGAGGAGAAACGTACACGGGGGAACGGGCGAGTCAGTATGAGCTTCGACTTGGGGATTTTGCTTGGCAGTTTTGGGGACGAGGAGTTGAGGAAGATTTCGACAACTTCCATGAGCAAACGGAGTCGATAAAGCTTCCACTCGTTTTTACGACAATTGAATTACCGATTGAAAGAACGACTTATTCAGAACGTGGTCAAAGGGAAATTTCTTATTCCGTAGATGAAGCTAGTGAGCGTGCAAAGCAAGTGGCTGACAGGGAATTAAGAAGACAATTAGGGCCAGACGCTGAAGTGATTTCTGAAAATATTTTACAGACACGAACCGACAATGGTAAAGTTACAGTATCCATCCATTATGAAGTGATCGAAAACATTGCTGAAGAAGCACCGATATCACAAGGAGAATGAGAATTTTGACAGAGAGAAAAGTCATCGATTTACATGTGCAAGACTCACTCGAGTTGCAATCCCTTTTTGGTCCGAATGATGTACATCTAAAACGAATGGAAGAAATTCTTGATGTGTCCATTGTGACAAGAGGTGAAGCGCTCGTCGTTTCGGGAACTGAAGAGCATATTGACCGCGTGGAACGAGTGCTAATTAAATTGTTGCAGTTACTTCGTCAAGGAACAGATATTAGTGAACGTGACGTCATTTATGCTGTGCAGTTGGACGAAGAAGGCAAGCTTGATAAACTAAATCACATTTATCAAGAGACCATTGCAATTAATGCGAAAGGGAAACCTATTGTCGTTAAGACGCTAGGACAACAAACGTACGTATCAGCGATCCGCAATCATGATATGGTTTTTGGTATTGGTCCTGCTGGGACAGGTAAAACATACTTGGCTGTTGTTATGGCGGTGAGCGCGTTAAAAGCAGGCGCTGTCCAACGAATTGTGTTGACACGTCAGCTGTTGAAGCTGGCGAGAACCTGGCTTTTTGCCAGGAGATCTTAAAGAGAAGGTCGACCCGTATTTACGCCCTCTTTATGATGCACTACACGACATTTTTGGCACGGAGCATACGGCGAGACTAATGGAGCGTGGAACCATTGAAGTGGCCCCGCTTGCTTATATGAGAGGACGCACACTGGATGATGCGTTTGTCATACTAGATGAGGCGCAGAACACGACGCCTGAACAAATAAAAATGTTTCTTACCCGCCTTGGCTTTGGCTCGAAAATGATTGTCAACGGCGACCTTACGCAAGTTGATTTACCGAAAGGCAAAAAATCAGGATTGCAAGTGGCGACAGATATATTAAAGCCTGTGCGTGACATTGGTTTTGTTTACTTACAAGGAGCCGATGTTGTGCGCCACACGCTCGTAAAGCGTGTGTTGGAAGCGTATGACCAAGAAGGCAATGAATAATCGTCCATTGAATTTGCAAGCGTAGGAGTGCTGAACGTGAAAAACAAAACAAGAAATATGAGCCGACCTTTGCTTCGTTTAAGTTCCCGAACCATAAGGGTCGGCTTATTTCTCTTGCTTGCAATATTATTATTTGGATCGATGGTGTCAAATGTTGTTCCTGATCGCCTAGATATTTCACTATCAGAACCGGCTCCTGCAGATATACGAGCACCCATTACAGTAGAGCATGAGGAGCAGACGATTGAGCGGCGCCAAGAGGCTGTTGCGACGATCGACTGTATACGTGCTCCGAAGTGACTATGCTCAGTCACAAACGGAAAAGGTGAACGCGATCTTTGGACTTGCGATCCAGTTGTCTTCAGACATGGAACGTGATGAAGATGAGCTCACAGAAGGAGATTCACCACCTGAATTAGAAGAACAAATGGAGTATATGCAAGAAGCAGTCAATCAAGACGTTGACCGTGATTTGACGATGTCTACGATCGAGACGTTGTTAACCTCAAGCTCTGAACAACTGCGTGTCGCTAGAGATATCGTTAGGAATTCGGTTTTTGAGGTGATGAATGAAGGGATTTCAGTTGATGAAGTGCCAGAGGCTCGCGATGAAGCTGAAGAACGTGTGTTGCACTCACTAAACAGTTCACGTCTACATGATGCAGTGACTGAGATTACGCGTTCACTCGTTATCGCCAATTATATTTATGACGATGAAGCGACGAGTGAGCAAGTTCAGCTTCTGCTCAGTGAAGTTGATCCTGTACTCATTAGAGAAGGGCAACTGTTGGCACAAGAAGGAGAGATTATTGGGCCTGCTGCTTATGAACAAATGCGATTGGTCGGTCTCTTAGATGAAACCATCACCCCGTACCCATACATAGGATTGCTCATTTTTACCATGGTGTTGCTTTTAATGTTTCGATTCTATACAGTGCAAACAAGTAGCCCAATTAAACATAGCAATCGTCATCTACTGCTGTATGTGATCGTGTTTTTCATTATGCTCGCATTGATGACTTTAATAAGTATTTTGTCGGTATTAGACGTCCACGGGGTCATCTGGATCACACCGATCGCTTTAGGCGCGATGTTGCTTGCCCAACTGCTTAACTATCGGATTGCCCTGTTTTCAGTCGTATTATTGTCATTGTGCGCAAGTGTGATCTATAATGGGTCAGCGGCAGGTGCCTTTCACTCGTCGTTTCTTGTGTACGCAATTTTAAGTGGGTTTTCAGGTGTGTTCTTTATCGGAAAGAACCCTAGACTGGTAAAATTTTGCAAGCGGGTGTGTACATCGCGCTTGTTAACGCCGCGATTGTGACCGTTCTACATGTGTTTAACAATCAACAGCTTGTACTCTCTACATTCGGCTTTGAAATTACTTTTGCAATTTTATCTGGGTTTTTATCGGCAGTGCTCACCTTAGGTTTGTTGCCGTTTTTCGAGACCGGATTTAATATATTGTCACAAACGAAACTCATTGAGCTCACGAATGCTAACCATCCATTGTTGCGTAAGATTTTGTTAGAAGCTCCAGGCACCTATCATCATAGTGTGATGGTGGCAAATCTCGCAGAAGCGGCTTGTGAGGCAATCGGGGCAAATGGATTGCTTGCTCGTGTTGGGGCATATTATCATGACGTCGGGAAAACAAAAAAGCCAGTCTATTTCATCGAGAATCAACTGCAGATGGATAACCCGCATGATCGCTTACCGCCTAAGAAAAGTGCAGCATTAATCATTGCCCATCCGTATGATGGTGCAAAGATGTTAGAAGCGCACCAGATGCCTAAAGAAATCGTTGATATTGCCAAACAGCACCACGGAACAACGATGTTAAAGTTTTTCTATTATAAAGCGAAAGAAATGGATGAAGATCCTAAGGAAGAAGCGTACCGGTACCCAGGACCGAAAGCGCAATTTAAGGAATCAGCGGTCATTGGTATTGCCGACAGTGTGGAAGCCGCGGTCCGTTCGATGTCTGAACCGAGTGATGCTAAAATAAAAGCACTCTAGATGCGATTATTCAAGATCGACTCGTGGACCAGCAATTAGACGAATGTGATATTACCGTTCGTGAGCTAGCAATCGTCGCATCTTCAATGTGTGAAACGTTACATGGAACATTTCACTCTCGAATTGAGTACCCAGATGAAGAAAAGGAGTCGAAATCAGCCCAATGAATTACCCGATCGACGTGATTGATGAAACCGAAGAACTCACCGCTGAACAACTAGAACTTGTAACTCAAATTCTAGCAGTAGCTGCCAACGATTGCAACTTCCAGTGGAAACGGAAAGCTCCGTACTTTTCGTTTCAAAAACAAAAATTCAAGCGTTAAATCATGAATATCGAAACAAAAATGAAGTGACAGATGTACTTAGTTTTGCTCTAAATGATGATGAAGAGGACGATGGTTTCCAAGATGAACATCTGCTTGGGGACATTGTCATCTGTGTGGAGCGGATGAAAGAGCAAGCGAAGGAGTACAATCATTCAATCGAACGCGAACTCGGATTTCTAGCCATCCACGGATTGCTACACCTCATCGGTTATGATCATCAATCAGAGGCCGACGAAAAAGAGATGTTCGCGTTGCAGGAGGAATTGTTAACTGCCTATGGATTGGAAAGAGAAACGTAAAAAAACTGGCATAAGACGTCTAGGTTTTTCTTTTGTTTACGCAGCGCGTGGATTGTATTACGTCTATAAGCACGAGCAAAACATGAAAATCCATGTTTTTTGACGTTGTTTATCGTATTGCTAGCGATCTCGCTAGATGTAGGCCTTTTGCAAATCGGTATGCTAGTCATTGTTATCGGCGGTGTGATCACACTTGAGATGGTCAACACGGCCATTGAGCGGGTGGTTGATCTCGTGTCTCCGACGTATCATCCCCTTGCAAAGACAGCAAAAGACGTAGCCGCCGCCGCAGTGCTCATCTATAGTATGATTGCTGTCATTGTTGGCATTATTGTGTTTTACGAACCGGTAATGAATTTATTTTTATAGAAAGGTGAATGATTCATGTCTGATTTACAAACACTTGCAGAAAAAGCAAGAAGCAACGCCTATGTACCTTATTCGAAGTTTCAAGTTGGAGCGAGTTTAGAAACTGAAGACGGGACAGTGTTTACAGGCGCAAATATAGAAAATGCATCGTATGGATTAACGAACTGTGCAGAACGAACGGCGATATTTAAGGCGATGTCTGAAGGCCATCGTAAAATAAAAAAGCTCTATGTAACCGCAGATACAGACGGCCCTATTTCACCGTGCGGCGCATGTCGACAAGTGATTGCGGAATTTATGGATTCCACAGGTGAAGTGATTTTGGGAAATTTAAAAGGAGAGACTCGGACAGTAACGATCGCTACATTATTGCCGGGTGCTTTTGAGGCAGGAGATATGAATGACAAGCAATAACCACTCATTCAAGTCAGGGTTTATTTCATTAATTGGGCGCCCGAATGCAGGGAAGTCAACTTTACTCAATCAAGTGATCGGTCAAAAGATCGCTATCATGAGTGATAAACCACAGACGACGAGAAATAAAATCCAAGCGGTGCATACTACAGCAGACGAACAGATGATTTTCTTGGACACACCGGGGATCCATAAACCGAAGCATCGACTTGGGGAATTTATGGTGAGTCAGGCGCTAGATACACTAAAAGAAGTCGACGTGGTTCTTTTCTTTATTGACGTGTCCGAGAAGTTTGGCGGTGGTGAGGCTTATATTCTTGAATCATTACAACGCGTGAACACGCCGGTATTTCTCGTGATGAATAAAATAGACAAAATCCACCCAGACCAGCTTTTGGAGAGAATTGATGAGTATCGCCATCATTACGATTTTAAAGAAGTCATTCCTATATCGGCGCTTTACAACCAAAATGTTGATGTGCTCACGAAAGAAATACGCAAATATCTTCCTGAAGGGCCTAAATATTACCCTGACGAGCAAATTACCGACCACCCCGAACGCTTCATCATTGCTGAATTGATTCGTGAGAAAGTGTTGGCTCATACGCGTGATGAAATTCCTCATTCCATTGCCGTTATCATTGACTCGGTAAAAGAAAGACCGAATCAAAAGACGTATGTGCAAGCGACGATTGTTGTCGAAAGACAGTCTCAAAAGGGGATTGTCATTGGAAAGCAAGGAGCAATGCTGAAAAAGGTCGGTCAAGAAGCAAGAAAAGACATTCGCGTGCTTTTAGGCTCAGATATATTCTTAGAATTATGGGTGAAAGTGCAAAAAGACTGGCGCAATAAAGCAAGATTCCTGAATGAACAAGGATATAGCGACCGCGAAATGTAGATTTGACTCACATTTCCGCAGATGAGAGCGAAACAATGGTGTTTACATCGAACCCATTGTTTTTTTTATGGATGCTAACTATAATTATAAGACAATTCAATCATTGGCGTTTTATTTAATACGGTAACTATTACTACTCATGATTTCTTTTGTATATGTAAATTCTAATCATACGTTATAATGAAGGGGTGGAGATGGATGTTAAGTTATTGGAAGTTATTTTCCTTAACCGGTGATTTGGATACGTACCTTTTACACAAAGAGAATGAGCGATATAGTGAGGATGAGTTTACAGAGGACGAGAGGTTGCAAAACGAAGGGGATTGATTGTAACTCATGCTAGAGAAAGCTGAAGGGTCGTCATACGCACGTTGCCGTATGGCGAGTCCCATCTGATTGTGAAAGTATTTACGAAGGAAAAAGGGAAACTGGCACTCATGGCCAAAGGTGCAAAAAAACCAAAAAGTCAATACGCAGCAATTTGTCAACCATATGCACACACGCTCCTCACGTTTTATATGGGCAAAAGTATGGGAACGTTATCTCAAGGAGAAATGTTGCACACATTCCGATCATTACGTGAAGATCTTGATATGTCGGCTTATGCAGCATACATTTTAGAGCTTTTGGACAGTAGTGTGGAGGAAAAGCAGGCGAGCCCGAATTTATTTGCACTCGTGCTTCGCTTGTTAGAGCGGTTGGAAGCGGGGGACGACCCTGTCTTATTGCGTCGGGTGTTTGAATGGAAGGTGACCCACCTTCTTGGTATACGACCCCAATTAAAGGCTTGTGCTAATTGTGGAGAAACAAATGGAATTTTCTCTTTTTCGATTAAAGAAGCGGGCTTCTTGTGTGATCGTTGCAAACACACAGACCAGTACCGACTCGCATTAACGGATGAAGAGGTTCGTATGCTGCGCGAATGGTTTTATGTTCGAACACCTAACATTGAGAACATCGAAGTAAGCCTAGCCATGAGGGATAAACTAGCATCGGTCATTGATACGTATTATGATCAATATAGCGGTCTTCGTTTGAAGTCAAAACGTTTTCTTGACCAGTGGGAGAATTGGAAGCCAAAAGATTGACTGTGAGTTGACAGCAGATTCGTTTTTATGTATGATTTCTCTACAGTTATTTACATACGAACATTACGTAGATGAAGAAGAGTACAAAGGGAAATGCATTTCATAGCGAATGCGGAATAGTGTAAGCCGCATAAATGTATCCTTTGGAAGGCGCTTTTGAGTAATGCATTGAACGAAGTGGTGCATGTTGCACAACTAGGGTGGAACCGCGGGCAAATCCCGTCCCTAGCTCATTAATTGGATTAATGGGCTAGGGACGGGATTTTTCGTGTGACGAACCTTTGAAAAATGAAAGGAGAACGAAAGATGAATGTACAACAAGTGATTTTAAAGTTGCAATCATTTTGGGCTGAGCAAAATTGCTTTATTATGCAACCGTATGATGTTGAAAAAGGTGCAGGAACGATGAATCCAATGACGTTTCTTAGAAGTATCGGCCAGAGCCATGGAACGCCGCTTACGTGGAGCCTTCACGCCGACCATCTGATGGACGATACGGAGATAACCCAAACCGCTTGTACCAGCACCATCAATTTCAAGTCATTATGAAGCCTTCTCCACCGAATATTCAAGAGCTGTATCTTGAAAGCTTAAAAGCTCTAGGGATCGACCCTTTAAAGCATGACATTCGTTTTGTTGAAGACAATTGGGAAGATGCAACATTAAATGCGTGGGGTCTAGGCTGGGAAGTGTGGCTTGACGGGATGGAAATTACGCAGTTTACGTATTTCCAACAAGTTGGAGGATTGGATGCTGACCCGGTTGCTGTTGAGCTCACATATGGCCTTGAGAGGCTATGCTCGTATATTCAAGACAAGGAGAATGTGTTTGATCTTGAATGGGAAGCAGGTTACACGTATCGAGATATTTTTTACCAACCGGAATTTGAGCACTCCACATACACATTTGAAGTAGCAGACCATGACATGCTCCAAAAACTGTTCGTCACTTACGAGCAAGAAGCAGCTGCTGCCCTAGCTAAGAATCTCGTCTTCCCTGCGTATGATTACATTTTAAAATGTTCCCATACGTTCAACCTTTTAGATGCAGGTGGAGCGATTTCTGTTACAGAGCGAACCGGATATATTCGGCGCGTTCGTAACTTAGCAAGAAAATGTGCCTCTATTCATTACCAAGAGCGAGAGCGATTAGGCTTCCCGTTGTTAAAGGAAAAAGCAAAGGAGGAAGCATAATATGGCAAAGACATTGTTACTAGAATTAGGTCTTGAAGAAATCCCTGCGCAGTTTGTTGACATCGGGCGTGACAGTTTTGAGCAAAAGGTAACCCAATGGTTTAAGGATAAGCGTGTGAACTATTCGAGCATCAAAGCGTTTTCGACACCACGCCGATTTGGTGTGCTTGTTTTTGACGTAGATGAAGTGCAGCCAGATACCGTTGAAGAATCAAGGGGACCTTCTGCAGCCATTGCAAAAAATGAGGATGGAAGCTGGTCAAAAGCAGCGATTGGTTTTGCTAAGGGCAAAGGGTTAGATGCGGACCAACTTGAAACGAGAGATACGGAACAAGGATCTTACGTGTATGCTGTCAAAAAAGTAACAGGTCAAAAAACGATTCACCTGCTACCAGAAGTTGTGCAGTTATACTTAGACGTATCTTTTCCAAAAAGCATGCGTTGGGGACATAGCAAAACACGATATGTTCGCCCGATTCATTGGGTGTGTGCACTATTCGGTGATGAAGTGATACCCGCAACTGTTACGAATATCCCGACAGGAAGAAACACGTATGGTCATCGCTTCTTAGGAACCGAAGTAGAGCTCCAACAAGCAGATGATTATGAAGAGACGCTTCTTCGTGAGTTTGTGCTTGTTATGCCTGAGAAGCGGCAGGCAGCTATCAAGCAACAAATTGCTCTCCTAGAAGAAGAGCATGGCTGGACAATTGACCAACCAGCAGAACTTCTCCAAGAGGTAACAAACCTTGTCGAGTACCCTACGGCATTACACGGGGATTTCGATGAGAACTTCCTTCAGCTTCCTGATCCTGTCTTAATTACCTCAATGAGGGAGCATCAACGGTATTTTGCCGTTCATTCAGAAACGGGTGAGCTTCTCCCTCATTTTGTGACGGTGCGAAATGGCGATCACTTGCATCTAGACAATATTAAGCGTGGAAATGAAAAAGTGCTTCGCGCAAGATTGAGTGATGCGGTTTTCTTCTATAATGAAGATCAGAAACTGTCTGTTGATGAACTCGTGAAGCGGCTCGAAAGCATCGTTGAACAAGAAAAGGTCGGAACGTTAAAAGACAAGAGTGTAAGAACTGCCGCACTAGCGCTTTTACTTGCAGAAACACTCGGCGTGAGCGATCAAGACCGGGCTTTATTAGAACGAGCCACAGAGCTTCTTAAAGTAGACCAGTCGACACTCATGGTAGATGAATTTCCAGAACTCGAAGGATTAATTGGAAGTGATTATTTAGCGAGACGAGGAGAACATGAAACGGTTGTTTCAGCTGTGAGAGATCATTATTCTCCTCGATTTAATGGTGATCGGCTACCAGAATCTAAAATCGGAGCATTAGCGAGTATTGCTGACAAGCTTGATACGATTACGAGTGCTATCGCAATCGGTCAAAAGCCTTCGGGTTCGCAAGACCCTTACGGTCTCAGAAGACAGGCAGCGGCGGTTGTGACGTTGGCCAATCATTTTGCTCTCAATATAACATTTGAACAAATGGTTGAGCTTGCTGTAGGTGTGGCTGAAAAAGCACCATACACGATTGAGAACTCGCATCTCCAAAAAGATATCGAAGAGTTTTTCTTATTGCGGATGAAAGCAGCATTAGAAGAAGCTGACGTACGTTATGACATTGTTGAGTCGCTTCTCGTATTGCCGCTAGGAAGAGTGGACACCGTATTTCAAAAAGCTTTCTTTTTGCAATCAATTCACGGAACAGAGGAACTAAAACAAGCAGCCGAAGCACTTGGACGTGTGAACAATATTGCTAAGCAAGATGAACAGTTATTACTTGACGTGAGCCCATCGCTTTTCGTAAAAGCTGAAGAACAAGACTTATATAAAGCGTACGAAGCTTTGCGAGAAAATATGGGATCCATGCTCGATCATAACGATGTGGATGGAGCGTGGCAGCAACTCGTGCAGCTTTCGCCGGTCATTCATCGCTACTTCGATGAAATTATGGTTATGAGTAAAGAAGAACATGAAAAGAACAATCGGTTAGCCCAGATGCGCTTGTTATCTGTTGAAATCAATCGTTTTGCGAAATTCCAATCTCTCGTGCTTCCTTCTTAAGCTTATAAAAAGAGAGGTGCATCTTTGTACAAAGGCGGTGATGCGTTATCGAATTGACGAATCGGCAAGAGCGGATCTTAGAAATCGTAAAGGGTGAAGGGCCGATTACTGGGGAGAAAATCGCAGACAACTTTCTCTCACACGAGCGACGTTACGCCCGGACTTGCTATTCTCACAATGGTCGGGTTTCTCGGAGCAAGGCCAAGAGTCGGGTATTACTACACAGGTAAAACAGGTGCAGAAATACCAATTGAACAGTTAAAAACATTAAAAGTAAAAGAATATCAATCCATCCCTGTCGTTGTGAATGAGTCAGATTCTGTATATGACGCGATTAGCGCAATGTTTCTTGAAGATGTAGGCACGCTGTTTGTCGTGAATGCCGATGCAAAGCTTGCTGGTGTATTGTCTCGTAAGGATTTGTTGCGTGCGAGTCTAGGCAATCAAGAGCTTGAATCCATGCCCGTGAGTATTATTATGACGAGAATGCCGAACATCACGGTTTGTTACAAAGAAGACATGCTCATAGAGGTATGCAAGCGATTGATTGAAAAACAAATTGATGCTGTTCCAGTCGTGAATCGAGGACCCGATGGGGGCTATGAAGTCGTGGGCAGGATTACGAAAACAACAATGACAAAATTGCTTGTGGATGTAATGAATCGTGATCTGCCAATGAAGGAGGAAACCCATGAATAAGTTTCAACTACACCCGATTGTTTACGTAGTATCGGATTCTGTTGGAGAAACGGCAGAACTTGTCATCCGTGCGGCTTCAAGCCAGTTTGGAAATACAACAATTGAAGTAAGAAGAATCCCTTACGTTGAAGATGAAGCGACAATAAATGAAGTATTGCAATTGGCAAAGGACGTAGGTGCCATGATTGCGTATACGCTCGTCGTGCCAGAGATTAAAGCGTACATGCAAATGGCGGCAGAGCGTGAAAAGGTTGAAGCAGTCGACCTGTTAGGACCGATTCTTGATAAACTAACGACACTTTTGCAGTTGCAGCCAAAATACGAACCAGGACTTGTATACCGCTTAGATGAGGATTATTTTCAGAAGGTCGATGCGATTGAGTTTGCGGTGAAGTATGATGATGGACGGGACCACGTGGGTGTTGCATGCAGATGTGGTGCTTATTGGCGTGTCAAGAACATCAAAAACACCACTTTCGCAATACTTGGCGCACAAAAGGTTAAAGGTTGCAAATGTGCCAATAGTGCCAGAGCTGGACCCGCCTGAGGAACTGTTCAAGATCTCTCCAGAGAAATGCATCGGTTTAAAGATTTCGCCTGAGAAGTTGATAGAGATTCGTTCAGAACGGTTAAAATCACTCGGCTTAAAAGCTGAGGCGAACTATGCTAGCCTCGCTCGCATTGAAAATGAATTGGCTTACTCCGAGAGAATTATGGAGAAGATCGGCTGCCGGGTTATCGATGTATCAAATAAAGCGGTTGAAGAAACGGCAAATATCATTTCCAGTTATTTCAAGAAGTGATCATTTCTAAAGGCGAGAAAGGTCTGACTCGATCTCTCTCGCCTTCATTCGTGGGTTTTCGACGATATTCGTGTTTTTTTCGTGACGGGTGTAGTCAACGGTGGAAATATGAATTATAATAGGTAAATGTGTTGTTTAAGTTCGCAAAAGTTATAAATAAAAACCAAAGAAAAAAGGTTTTTCTAGTTTTATGTAGAAATGGTTTGCCATACGTCAGCGAGTGGTAAAGAATACGACACGACCGTCATGGAATGTGTCGGATTCTTTTTTTCACACGCTGGTCATTTTTTGTAAACCAAAACAATAAAATCGAACGATGCGGTGGTGATTGTACGATTGTCTAAAACTATTCCTGAGCCTCTAATTCGGGAAGTTCGTGAACGGACAGATATAGTGGACGTCATCGGAGAAGTCGTAGAGCTAAAGAAACAAGGGCAAGACCGTTATGTAGGGTTATGTCCTTTTCACGGAGAGAACACGCCGTCTTTCTCTGTTTCCAAAGATCGGCAGTTATATCATTGTTTTGGTTGTAAGGCATCAGGAAATGTGGTTTCATTTCTCATCGACCACGGGAAGTTATCGTTCCAAGAAGCAATCATGAAACTCGCGGATAATTTAAATATTGATACGCAGCACGTAGAACTTTCCCCCGAGCCAACATCCGAAGGGGAGAAGATGAGAGAGGGGCATTCATTGGCGGCTCGCTTTTATCATCACTTGCTTATGAACACAGAGCAAGGCAGAGCGGCCTATCAGTATTTTAAGGAGCGAGGCGTAAATGAAGAGGCGATGCTTCACTTTCGGTTAGGTTATGCACCTAGAGAGCGCTCATCGTTAAAAACATTGCTCGATAAGCGGGAGTTTGATCTCAAGTTGATGGCAAACGCCGGTTTATTGCAGGTGCCTGAAGATGGGAGAAGCTCTTATGATCGCTTTTCTGATCGGGTCATGTTTCCGTTGCATGATATTGGTGGAAAGCATGTTGGTTTTAATGCACGAGCACTCGTCAAAGACAACCATCCGAAGTATCTGAACAGCCAGAGAGTGCATTGTTTAAAAAGAGCAACATGCTTTACGCATATCACCTCGCCAAGCCAGTAGCGAGAAAGAAAGATCAAGTCGTACTGTTTGAAGGCTGTATGGATGTCGTCTCCGCTTGGATTCATGGTATAGATAATGGGATTGCTACACTTGGGACTGCTATGAATCAAAGCCAAGCAAAGCGGATCCGAAATCTGACAGAAAATGTAATCCTTTGTTATGATGGAGATCAAGCAGGTGAGGAAGCGGCCATTAAAAATGCGGAGACACTGCAAGGGGTAGGTTGCGATGTGCGAGTTGTTCCTATGCCAGAGGGCAAAGATCCCGATGAATTTCTGACGGAGTACGGAAGCAAAGCATTTGTCCATCTCATTGAAAATGAAGCTACTGCAGTCTCTTCCTTTAAGATTGCTCGGTTAAGGCGAGAGAAAAACTTACAACGAGAAGGAGATCGACGCGAATATATCGAAAGAGTATTAGAGATTGTTCTTGGTGTTGAAAGTGCTATTGAACGAGAGTACTTTATGAAAGACCTTTCTCAAGAATTTGATATATCGTTAGATGCATTGCATCAAGAGTTAACGTCGATCGAACAACGAAGAAATCACACAGATTCTGTCCAGTCTCGCTCTTTTAAGCCGCGAGCCCAATCAGCCCCCCAAAAAGCTCAAGTGAAGCGTGAGTTATTGCCCGCGTTTCATCGAGCCGAGCGCATGTTAATTCGGTCGATGATTGATGACGAACAGTGGGCGGATGAAGTAAAGGACCACATTGGTGGAGAGTTTAATGTGGATCAGTATGCAGCGATCGCTGCGTACTTGTACGCCTTCTATGCTGACGGACACGAGGCGAGTAGTCATTCGTTTATCATGCATATGGATGACAGGGAACTTCAGCAGATTGCGACAGAAATTATGATGGAATCAGGCATGGAGATGACGAAAGAAGCGTTTACCGATTATATTGAGTTGGTTAAGAACTATCCAACTTGGGTAGAAATAGAAGGTAAAGAACATGAGCTTAAGGACGCTGAACGAAGAAAAGATATCGAGGCAGCCTTAAAAATAGGAAATGAAATCATCGCGCTTAAAAAGAGAATTGGCGGTAAGTTTCCGAAGAAGCGCACGAATGTGCGTTAAATACACGCAGTGCAACATGTTTTTGGAATTGGAAGGAGGGAGATCGAATGGCAGAGAAACCACCTCGCATCGCAGAAGGTGAAATGTCGATCGATCAAGTCAAAGAGCAACTCGTAGAAGTAGGTAAGAAACGCGGTGTGCTATCTTACGCCGAAATTACAGAAAAGCTAGCCCCATATGATCAAGATTCAGACCAGATGGATGAATTCTTTGAGTACTTGGGTGAGCAAGGTGTGGATCTTCTTAATGAAGGTGAAGAAGTGCCGAGTATGGACCAAGTTGAAAAAGAAACAGACCTTGACCTGAATGATCTGAGTGTTCCTCCGGGTATTAAGATTAACGATCCCGTGCGTATGTACTTGAAAGAAATTGGTCGTGTACCTCTTTTATCAGCGGAAGAGGAAATTGATCTAGCAAAACGCATCGAAGAAGACGATGAAGAAGCGAAACGCCGATTGGCTGAAGCGAACCTCCGTCTCGTTGTGTCCATTGCCAAGCGTTATGTAGGCCGTGGCATGTTGTTCCTTGACTTAATTCAAGAAGGCAACATGGGTCTCATTAAAGCCGTAGAGAAATTCGATTACAACAAAGGGTTCAAATTCAGTACGTATGCTACGTGGTGGATTCGTCAGGCGATTACGCGAGCAATCGCAGACCAAGCACGAACCATTCGAATTCCAGTGCATATGGTGGAAACGATTAATAAACTCATCCGTGTTCAACGACAACTTCTTCAAGATCTTGGCCGTGAGCCGACGCCAGAAGAAGTATCGGAAGAGATGGATTTAACGCCAGAGAAAGTTCGAGAGATCTTAAAGATTGCTCAAGAACCTGTATCGCTTGAAACACCAATTGGTGAAGAAGATGATTCACACCTCGGTGATTTCATTGAGGACCAAGAAGCATTGGCACCATCAGATGCTGCTGCGTACGAGTTGCTGAAAGAACAACTCGAAGATGTTCTTGATACGTTAACCGATCGTGAAGAGAACGTTCTTCGTCTTAGATTCGGTCTTGATGATGGGCGTACACGTACACTCGAGGAAGTCGGTAAAGTGTTTGGTGTTACGCGTGAACGAATTCGTCAAATTGAAGCCAAAGCACTTCGAAAGCTCCGTCATCCAAGCAGAAGCAAACGATTGAAAGATTTCATGGAGTAAGGGAAGCGGGTTGCGTTCCAACCCGTTTTTCTTTATCTTACTCACCTACAAGGTGAAATGCAAATTGATAGTCATTAGAAAATGACAATTTGCGAAAAGTCGGTCGTGTATGCTTTTCTTTTTTTCGCTTTTCGTATAAAATATAGAGCGAATCTATTACTATTTACATATCGTTACGATTAGGAGGAAACTTCATGAAAGGACAACCATTAATTCCACTCGCACTTATTGCAGGGGTTGGTATTTGCTTAATGCTCGTCTTTTCTTTTATCGGTTTAGGAGCTGGTGGAGAAGAGGGCGAAGAAGGCAATGGAAACGGTGAAGAAGTAGATACAGATGATCCGATTGCGCTAGGCGAGCAGTTATTTGAAGATAGCTGTTTGAGCTGTCACGGTGATGCTGGTGCAGGCGGAACAGCTGGACCACCGGTAGCTGGTTTGGATATGGATGTAGTTATCCAAGCGATCGAAGAAGGTCCTGGAGCAATGCCAGATGGGCTCGTTAGTGGTGAAGAGGCTGAAGCTGTTGCAGAATACGTATCAAGCTTAGAATAATCATTAAAGGAGCCACGAGGCTCCTTTTTCGTTTTTATTGATAATGAGAAAAGAGGGTCTTCTTTGGAATCGATTGAACGATTGTCTGAACGTCTGAGAGTTATCGCCCTGGAAGTGGAAGTGGGGGCAGTACTCGCCGATATTGGCACCGATCATGCGCAGTTACCTGAGGCGCTTGTCCAAGCTGGAATCATTCAATCAGCGGTTGCAAGCGATGTGAATGCCGGTCCGTTTCAAACCGCGCTTAGAAATATCGAAAGTGCGGGTCTCTCAAGGCAAATATCTGTGCGCCACGGCAGTGGATTAGAGCCGCTGAGGCAAGATGATCACATATCAACCGTCACAATTGCGGGTATGGGCGGTAGCTTAATCAAAAGTATTCTTGATGAAGGTAGTAACAAGCTCGATGCAGTGGATACACTTATCCTGCAAGCGAATGTTGCTGCAGATCTATTAAGACAGTGGTTGTACGTACAAGGCTGGCAAATCGTAAAGGAAAAGCTTGTACGAGATGCTGACCATTTTTATGAGGTGATTGTCGCAAAACGGGGAGATAAGGAAGCACCTTTTTACCACACAGGCCTTGGATTTGAGGAAGAGATGATGTTTGGTCCGCTGCTTCTTCATCAAGGTGGGGAGGCATTCATCGCAAAGTGGGAAGGGGAATACGAGCACCTTAAACGGGTCAAAGGTCAGATCGCGATCGCCAATCATCAAGATCAGCAGGCAGATTCTGCGTATGGACGTATCGATCAGCAGTTAAAACGAATAAAGGAGGCACTCGCCTATGTCAAAAGCCGCTAAAGTAAAAGATGTAATCCAGTTAATGGATGAGTTTGCACCCAAATCATTAGCATTTGATAAAGACCCAATCGGTCTCATGATTGGCGATATAGAACAGCCTGTAGAGACGGTTTTAACGACTCTAGACGTTACTGAAGACGTCGTTGATGAAGCGGTCAATTTCGGAGCGACGCTTATTATTGCGCATCATCCTTTGTTATTTATGCCACTTTCAAACATTGATTTGAGCAGTCCAAAAGGCAGAGTCATTCAAAAATGTTTAAAGCATGACATTAGCGTCTATGCTTCCCACACAAATCTCGATATTACCGACGGCGGCGTGAACGATATGCTTGCTGAAAAGATTGGGCTAACCGATGTAAACGTACTCGTACAAACTGACCAAGAGCGTCTGTATAAACTCGTGGCATTCGTACCTGTTGAAAATGCTGAGGAAGTGAGGCAATGCCTAGGTGATGCTGGGACAGGTCACATTGGAGACTATTCTCACTGCTCATTTTCTAGTTCTGGGACAGGTGCTTTTCTTCCTGGCAATAATACGAACCCGCATATTGGCGAAGTAGGGAAGCCTACAAAAGTCGAGGAAGTTCGGATTGAAACTATTGTCCCTGAAATGTTATTGAACAAGGCGATTTCAGCATTACATCAAGCGCATCCTTACGAAGAAGTAGCATATGATCTGTACCCGCTAAGGTTGGAAGGGGAAAAGAAAGGTTTAGGAAGAATAGGCGAGTTGGAACAAGAAACGACTCTTAAAGCGTTTGCCGAAACGCTGAAAACGTCATTTTCCGTTGATGGATTACGTTTTTCAGGAGATGAAAACAAGCGAGTAAAAAAGGTAGCAGTTCTAGGCGGTGACGGTAATAATTATTGGCAAGAGGCATTGCAACAAGGTGCAGATGTATTCGTCACAGGAGACTTGAAATTTCATACTGCACAAGATGCCTTGTTAGCTGGATTATCTCTCGTTGACCCTGGTCATCATATTGAAGAAATTATGAAAGCAGGCGTTGAGCGTAAACTAAGAGAGCAGACGAATGAAGCGGGCCTAAACGTGACATATCGTGCTTCGACTATTAATACCGACCCGTTTACGTTTATCTAAAACGTGAAACAGAAAAAACCTCTCCAAAATGTAGGCTGCGGAGAGGTTTTTGTTTGATTTAGACGTATTAGCGCTTGGCTCATAGGAGTTCGTATTATAAATTGTTTCACCCTACATTTAGATCCAGCAAACAGAGGGTATTACTCGTTAGTCAAGTCTTTCGTGCTTCGTGTCGTATCAATATGGCGAACGGCGGCTTCTATTTCCTCGCGTTTTTCTTCAAGGAAAGGTGGCAATGATAGTTTCTCGCCTAACGTTTCATATGGCTCATCTCCCATGAATCCAGGGCCATCGGTCGCAAATTCAAATAAGATACGGGATGTCGCCCGAGCATATAAAGATTCGAAGAAATGTCGGTCTACGTGGCCTGAGTTTGGAATTTGGAATTGGTTAAGGCGCTCAATCCAATGGTTCAGCGCATCGCGGTCGTGAACACGAAATGCTGCATGGTGAACGGTGCCGAACCCTTGCTGAGCAGGAGGCAGTACCGTATTGTGTTCGACGATGACGCTTGCCCCGTTACCGCCTTCTCCGACTTCAAACAATGTAAAAGAGCCTTCTTTTCCTTGCTGCTCGAAACCAAGAACTTTTTGCATGTACAAAGAGAACGCTTCGATGTTGGCAACGCGTACAAAGATGGGGCCAAGCCCAGTAATTGCATATTCAACAGGGACGGGACCGTTTTGCCAAGCAGTTCCAGAAGCGACACCACTGTTATGCTCATCGGAAATGAGTTGGTATTGTTGGTCATCAAAGTCAACGAAAGACAGTGTCTTTATTCCCCATTGTTCTTTAATGCCGGTGTGAGAAACTTGGCGTTCGTTAAATCGTTTTTCCCAGTAAGCGAGAGCATCATCACTAGGTACTCTAAAGGACGTTTTGTAGATTTCATCATTTCCGTGTCTGCCTTTAGGGATGCCAGGGAAATCAAAAAAGGTCATGTCTGTTCCGGGACTGCCTGTATCGTCAGCAAAAAAGAGGTGATACGTTTGAATATCATCTTGGTTAACCGTCTTTTTCACGAGTCTCATTCCGAGTGTGTACGTAAAAAACTCGTAATTCTTTTCAGCGCTGCTCGTAATGGCGGTCACATGGTGCAAACCTTTGAGTGTATTCAAGTTTACTCATCCTTTCAATTTCGATGTTGTTATCAGTTTAATACTAAACTAAGAGATTGTCAAATAAAAAAAGCCTGATACCCAGGCTTTTTATCTTGCTCTTGATTTCATGTTCTTGCGAAGAGGGGGAAGGATTTTAGCCCCGTATATTTTGCGTTCACGCGTCCACGTATCTTCATCTTTCGGATCGTATTGGTCTAAGAACATAATGACCTCTTTTGCAATAGCAGTAGGTGTAGACGCTCCAGCTGTAACAGCAACTTTGTTGACACCTTCTAACCATTCAAGTTTAAGCTCACTTACATCAGCAATTCGATAAGCATTCGTAGACGCGATGTCTTTAGATACTTGTGCAAGTCGATTGGAGTTGTTGCTCATCGGATCTCCAACAACAATTAACAGATCGGCATCCTTCGCTTGATCGCCAACGGCTCTTGCCTCACTTGAGTCGCGTGGCAAATCTCATTGTGTACTTCGGCGTGAGGGTACCTTTCTAACGTACGATCCATAATGTTCTGTACGTCCCATTGGCTCATCGTCGTTTGATTCGTAATAATGATGTTGTCTCGTTTTAAATCTAAAGCTTCAACATCTTCCAGTGTTTCAATGAGGTGTACGTGCTCGGGAGCGACACCAATTGCACCTTCTGGTTCTGGATGCCCGCGTTTTCCGACATACACGATGTCATAGCCTTCACTCTTCTTATCAAGAATGAGGTCATGCGTAACCGTAACATCTGGCACGTCGCATCAATAGTCGTCAAGCCTTTCTCATCCGCAAGTCTGCGAACTTCTGGAGAGACACCATGTGCTGTGAAAATCACAGTTCCATTTTCTACGTTCTTAAGAATTTCTAAACGGTTTGGACCATCTAAAGAGATAATGCCTTCTTCTTCAAATGCATCGGTCACATGTTTATTGTGAACAATCATACCAAGAATATAAATCGGTCTTGGTAAACTGTCATCATTTGCTGCTTGGCGGGCGATGACCATAGCGTCAACAACACCGTAACAGTAACCTCGAGGGGTAATTTTTACAACTTCCATCGCCAAGTCCTCCAATATTATAGGCTACTTTGTATTATACAGGTAGACTGTAGGATTGAAAAGCAAAGCGAGGCAAAACTAGACGTATAGTTTTGGTGGAGGCTCGTTTCCTGTATATGAAGAAGGTGGCACGGGCGTCGTTACTTGTGTCGTTTCCACGGGTGTAGGAGCGGTTTCCACTACGGGTTCCTCTACAGCAACCGTTTGCGGGGCGGGGAGTTCGCCCTGTGTGTCTTCATTTTGCCCAGAACCTCGACGCATCTGATTCACTTGCCGAACAACACCAGGAATTTGGCGCACCATCGGACCGTATTTCCGAATAACAGGAATCCATTTTGCTCCGGTTTGAATCATCGGCATAAATCTTCCAATTGAACCGAGCATCCCTGAGCACCAGATAGTGCGGCAGCACTTCCAATTCCAGGAGCAAGTCCGCCAGATAATGCAGCTCCTGGAGCTGCCATTGCCGAGCTTAACGGAAGTCCAGCTCCAATGGGTAAGGCACGCGAAAAAGAAGCAGCAGGCGGTCCCATCGGTAAGGGCATAGGAGGATAGCCATACATATGAACACATCCTTTCAATGAAATAAAGGGAATATAATTAAAGTATGCAGCTAGGCTCTTCAATGGGATGTATTCTTTTCAATGTTTGTTTATGGTAAAATTAAAGAATGTGTCTACCAAGGAAAAACTTGAGGTGATTTAAATGTCTGGTTTTCAAAAGCTCAACATTGAGCCTTCATTAATACAAGCTTTAGAAGAACAAAGAATTACACGACCAACAGAGATTCAAGAACGGCTAATTCCAGCGATCTTAAACAAAAATGATGTGATCGGACAATCACAAACCGGTACTGGAAAGACGTTAGCATTTGCGTTACCTGTACTTTCCAATATTGAAGTGAACAAAAATGAACTGCAAGCGGTTGTCGTTGCACCGACGCGGGAACTTGCAGAGCAGATTTATCGGGTGATGCGGACGTTGGCAGAGCGAGTAGGTGAAATTCGTGTGCAACGAGCGATCGGAGGAACTGATAAAGACCGGGCAATTGAACGATTGAAACGAGTGCCACACATCCTTATTTCTACGCCAGGCAGGCTCCATGATCTCGTAAGGCAGGAGCATGCAGTGTCCGTCCACCACGTAAGCACACTGATTATTGATGAAGCCGATCAGATGTTAGATATGGGATTTATTAATGAGATTGACCAAGTGGCTGGGCAAATGCCAGATGACTTACAAATGCTCGTTTTTTCAGCAACGATTCCTGAACAGTTGCGACCTTTCTTAAAGAAATATATGCAAGCCCCTAAGCATGTGCACGTCAAACCGGATACGCCGTCTCCGAAAGGGTTGACCCACTATTTGATCCCACTAAAAAGCCGGAGCCGGGAAATGCTTACGATTGAAATGGCACAAGCCCTTAACCCGTATTTGTGTCTAGTGTTTGTAAATACAAAAAAAGAAGCAGATTCGCTCACTCGTTTGTTCATTGAACATGGAATAGATACAGAGACGCTCCACGGTGATTTAAGCCCAAGAGAGCGTAAGCAAGCGATGAAAAAAATCAACCGTGCAGATGTACCGTTCGTCGTTTGTACTGACCTTGCCGCTCGTGGTATGGATATCGAAGGCGTATCACACGTCGTGAATGTATCAATCCCTCGTGAGCTTGAGTACTTTCAACACCGGGCCGGAAGAACCGCTAGAGCCGACTTGAGTGGAGAAGTGTATACGATTGTAGATAAGGAAGACTATCCGGCTCTTCATAAACTTCAACAACAGCGTTTCTTTTTCCATTACGTTGATCTTAAACACGGGGAATGGAAGGAAATTGAACAACTAGGTAGTGGTTATGCACCGGGTAAAGTGCGAACGAAATCTACATCAAGTAAAAGTAGTTCACCGACACGTACGCCAAACAAGAAACAAAAAAACATTAAGCCAGGCTATAAGAAAAAGATGAAAGAAGAAGCGAGAAGAAGGAGAGGCTAACATGACGATCAACAAGATCGGTTCTCACGTATCGATGAGCGGTAAGAAAATGTTGCTTGCTTCAAGTGAGGAAGCGGCAGGGTACGGGGCAACGGCAATGATGATTTATACGGGTGCGCCACAGAATACGCGCAGAAAAGCGATTGAAGAGCTAAACATTGAAAACGGACAAGCACACATGAAAGAACATGGCATTAAAGAAGTTGTTGTGCATGCCCCGTATATTATAAACATCGGAAATTCTGTCAAGCCAGAAACGTATGACCTTGGCGTTCGTTTTTTGCGCTCTGAGATTGAACGAACAGAAGCGCTTGGCGGAAAACAAATTGTTCTACACCCAGGTGCTCATGTAGGAGAAGGTGCTGAGAAGGGGATTCAAAAGATTATCGAAGGGCTAAATGAAGTGATCCACCCCGATCAAAAAGTAAACATTGCTCTTGAAACGATGGCCGGAAAAGGATCGGAGTGTGGAAGAAGTTTTGAAGAGCTTGCACAGATTATCGATGGTGTGACCCATAACGATAAATTAACGATCTGTTTTGACACGTGCCATACCCATGATGCAGGCTATGATATTGTCAATAACTTCGATGGGGTCATGGAAGAGTTTGATCGTTTAATCGGACTGGACCGCCTTGCAGTTTTGCATGTGAATGATAGTAAAAATCCGCAAGCGCCAGAAAGGACCGACACGAGAATATCGGATTTGGTCACATTGGTTTTGATGCATTGAATCGGATTGTTCGTCATGAGGCTGTTAAGGACATACCAAAGATCCTTGAAACGCCTTATGTCGGTGAAGATAAGAAAAACAAAAAACCACCGTATCAGTATGAGCTTGCCATGTTTAGAGCGGGTAACTTCGAAGAGGATCTGAAAGAAAAGATACTAGCAGGTGTTCGACTATAGTTTATGGCTATACTGAGCATATAAATCGTAAAGCAGCATCGCGTGAGACTTCGATGTTGCTTTTTCGACCTTATCAATAAACGCATAGACAGACGCCTTGTTTTTTAAATTCACTTTCTCAGTTCTCGCCAAGTACAGAAGCTTATCGGCTTCTTCATACGTCAGTTGAACTCCTCTAGATGCCGCCATTGACTGGAGTTCTTGAGGTGACATGTTCTTCACGTACTGATTAATTAATCCCATCCACATTACGATCACATCCTTTAATACAACGTATGATGGACTAGGCTTGTCATGTGACTACTATTTAATTTCAAATGAATTGGAAATATTATCTATTCAATGAATTTAAGTTTCGGTATAATGAAATTAAAGTTTAGTATGTTGAAAATTGCCAACGATTCGGTTGATGTAAGGAGCGTGTGAGCATGAAAGATTTCGCACAGGTGAAGATGCTTATGATGAACAACGTGTATTCGAACAGTTAAGTAAGGAAATCCGGTTAATGATCCAGCAGGACGGTACCGTACAGTACAAGAATGAACATGCCAAAGAAGTGATGGATCAAACCCAACGATTTTTCGCTACTTTTTTAGGGTATGAATGGCGTAAGGCGATGGACTTTTTCAAGAAAATGTACGAAACGAAAGATTCCGAAGAGGTTGTCCTCACTCATTTTCTCGCTGGAAAAGAAATCCGTGTGTTTTATCGCGGAGCTTTTCAAGAAGATGCTTTCTATTTAATTGGTCAAGTTCAGTCTGCCACTGATGGAAAAAACCGTGAAGCGACAGGTCGCATGATGAAATCCCTTCCTTGTGGGTATGTTCGTGTCAATGAAAAGCTTACAATTGTTGAATGAATCGTCGATTTGAAAAGTTAGTATTTATGAGAAACACTTTTTTATTGCCGGAATTAAAGCTCTCGTCCCTGCAATTTGAGTCAGATTATGGCAGGACGATTTACGAGTGTGTAATGAATGCCATTTCGACAAAGCAGCTCAGTGTTAAACGCTTTGACGCTGGCAATGAAGTCCGAATCGCTGCGTATGCCACGTACTTACCGGCAGACGACGAGATTGTCGGGTTTATTTTTGATGAAAGTGCAGAACTGAAATATGAAAACTTGCTCGCTTACCGTCAACAGATGGAATCCGTTTCGCATTTGGCAGCTGGAGTAGCCCACGAGTTGAGAAACCCATTGTCTGTTATTCGAGGGTTTCTTCAATTGTCGGAACTGACGGATAGTTTTCACAAGTATAGCCATACGATCTTTTCAGAAGTAGACAGAATGAATGTCATTATTGAGAACTTTTTATCTATGTCTAGAAAGAAATTTGAGCGAAGGTTACAAAATCCGATGGGGGTCATTCGTTCTGTTGAAGACATTATTCGATCAGAGTGCTTGCTCCATGACGTTCAATTCTCATCAGAGCTCGTTGATACAGAGCGGAAGATTTTTATGAATGAAACGATGATTAAACAAGTCAGATTGAACTTGTTGCGGAATTCAGTTGAAGCGTATAAAGAAGATACGACGAACAAGTTGTTTACGTTAAAAACGGAGATGAAAGACAGCAGTTATGTAGTGACGGTTGGAGATAATGGGCAAGGAATTCCACCTGAGATTCTTAACAAACTCGGAGAGCCGTTACAACAACGAAAGAGAAAGGGACCGGAATCGGTATTTCTCTTTCCAAAAAATTAATCGAAGATCATGGAGGAACGTTCCGGATTGATAGTGAAGTGGGGGCAGGTACGATCGTAACCCTTTCGCTCCCGTTTCATGAGGATTCTTCAGTAGGCTGATGTTCAACGAACAGCATGCGATACTTCGTCTTTGTAGCTCGCTCGAGTTGCTTTAGAGATAACGTCGTATGCTGTTGTTCAAAGTAATAAGGTTCTCCTTTTTTTACGTGGAAAATGAATTGTGGATGCCGGCTTCGACCGGTATTTTTTAATTCTATTTTCTCAATGACATCTCTGCCGGTTACATATAGCGATGTAGCCATACGTAGTATGGCACCCATAACTTCAAGCTTACGAACCGTTCGCCCGTTTAGGATGCGTTTATACTGGATCGCCCTTTTTCTCAACCGTTTAACAGACGTGAATGAACTGAGCAAAGCCATGGATATGCGCTCTTGGTGGGAAAATCCATCCAATGACCGATTCGTTAACACGTTTAGCGTATGAGCGTGTGCATGTTCTTCGTCAATATATGTGCCGAGCTGTCGAAGTAATGAGCTAAAGTAGAGGAGCTCTTCCATGTTTTCTTGATCTTCTTCTTGTTCATTTGCATAAATGCAGTTGTACAATTCACGTGAAAGTGCATAAATGGCCTTGCCGTATTCGGTGGAGAGATTAAACTCCCTCATTAACTGAGTGATCGTCTCTTTCTTTACGTTCACGAAGCGGCGGGTTTGTCGATCACTCAGCAATGAATCATAAAGAAGCCCATCTCGAAGACCTTTGCGGCTAATGATAAGACGCTTTCCTTTTGTGTAATGCATGAGCTCAGAAATAAACAACCCAGCGGGTACGATTGAACTCGCACGATCTTCAGATAGCCCCGAAACTTCTCCTCGTTTAATACGCGGGATTTTCTTTAAATAGTGGTACGTATCCAGTAGCTGGGTGTCGTTCATTTCATATTGATGTAGACCGGACACAGGGTATTGGTGGCGACGGCGTTGAACCGCAGCGATTTGTCTGACGCTCCCGCCAATGCCAATAAGAGGAACGTTAAGGTTTTGTAACCATGGGATGGAAGCAAAGGCATCGTGTGCAAGCTTTTTTACACGCTTGATGGATGCAGGATCGTCACTCCAAAGTTTTGCAAGTGTGAGTGCACCAATCGAGAAGCTGTGCGAGTGGACGAGTTCACGGTCTTTAAAGTAAGCAACCTCAGTACTGCTGCCCCCCATATCAAAAATCAGCCCATCTTTTAATTGAATCGAGTTTACTGTAGCTAAATATCCGTAATATGCTTCTTCTTCACCGGTAATGACATTGATTTTTATAGCTGTCTTTTCATAGATGCTTTCTAATATTTCACTGCGATTTTGTGCTCTTCGGATGGCTGCTGTTGCGACTGCTTTTACGTCACTCACTTCGTGGGCGCGTAAAACGGCATTAAATTGAACAAATACTTGATCGAGAACGCGAATGCCTTCCGGTCGTAATACATCGTGTTCGTCTAAGTATTCGCTTAGCCTGGCAGCGATCTTAAAGTTGTACAGTGAACGGTATCTTCTTTGCTCATCAATGGCATAGATGACAAGGCGAATGGAATTAGACCCTACATCAACGACGGCCATTCGCTTTGTTTCATTCATGAATTACCCTCCGTTCATAAGCCGCATTTACAAGAAACGAAAATTACGCTATACTGTTTCATGTAAATCGTAATCATTCTGTTTTGAAACGTATTGTTTGGGGGAAAAGCTCATGTCGAGCATTATTGAAGTCAATAACTTAACTTATCAATATACTGACATCCCAGTGTTAGAAAATCTAAACCTTTCGATTGAACGTGGCTCGTTCCTTGGGCTAGTTGGACCGAACGGTTCCGGAAAATCTACATTAATCAAGTGTATACTGGGGCTCGCAAAACCGCAAGCTGGAACGCTCTCTATGTTCGGAAGTGAAATCAACAGATTTTCCGAATGGGGGAGAATTGGATATGTCTCGCAACGGGCGAATCGCTTTAATGCAGGATTTCCAGCAACTGTTTTTGAAGTTGTCTCCATGGGATTGTTCGGGCAAGTTGGCTTGTTTCGTTTTATTAAAAAGAAAGACCGAAACAAAGTGTACGATGCCTTGCAAACTGTAGGGATGGAGAATTTCGCTAAACAACCGATCGGTAAACTTTCTGGTGGACAGCAGCAAAGAGTACTTATTGCCAGGGCGCTTGTGAGTGAGCCGGAGTTGCTCATTCTCGATGAACCGACTGTAGGTATTGATGCTGTATCCGCACGGAAATTTTATGATTTACTCGGTCAGTTAAATCGAGAAAAAGGATTAACGCTCTTATTAGTAAGTCATGATGTCGGAACGATGACAAAATATGTGACGGATGTGGCTTGTTTGAACAAAACCATTCATTTTCACGGAACAGCCCATGACTTTGAGGCAGACAAAAACTTATCCACTTTATATGGTTATGATGTCCAACAAATTATTCATGAACACGAGGAAATCGCGAAATGATCGAAGTTTTTTTCCAATATGATTTTTTACAAAATGCTTTAATTGCAGGGATATTAATTGGGTTTATTGCGCCGATGCTCGGTGTTTTTCTCGTCGTTAAGCGTATGTCACTCGTTGCCGATGCGCTTTCACACATTACCCTTACAGGCATTGCCTTTCATTTGATGCTTGCCAATGTGTTTGCGGTATTAAGCGCGTATGATCCAATTTTTATGGGGATGGTTTTCGCTGTCATTGGTGCTTTAATTATTGAACAGCTTCGAAAGGTATATACCCATTTTAAAGAGATGGCGATTCCAATTATTCTTTCAGGCGGTGTTGGACTTGCGGTGATTTTTATTTCACTTGCAGATGGGTTTAACACTGATTTATACGCTTATCTGTTTGGAAGCGTAGCCGCTGTTGGTCAGGCAGATTTGAACACGATCATCATTATTACGATTATCGTTGTGACGTTGCTCATTCTCTTTTATAAAGAGTGGTTTTTTATCTCTTTTGACGAAGAGCAGGCGTCCATTTCAGGTATTCGGGGTCGATGGTTGGAGCTTTTGTTTGCTGTTCTTGTGGCGCTCGTCATTGCGGCAGCGATGCGCATTGTTGGTATTTTACTCGTATCTGCATTAATGACGTTGCCTGTTGCTGCTGCGATGCAGTGGGCGAGAAGCTTTAAACAAATGTTTTTCTACAGTATCGTTTTTGGTCAAATTGCTGTACTTACGGGTATTTTCCTCGGCTTTCACCTTGATTTAGCACCCGGCGGTGTGATTGTCGTTGCAGCAATTCTTTTGTTAGTGATAAGCTTTCTAAAAAACAAAATCCGACGTTTTTGATATAATAGACGTAACGAAGATGATAAACGATGGAGGTAAATGATGAACGTCTCAACTGCAATTTCCTCATTGAAATCTTCAGGGTACAAGTATACCGACAAGCGTAAAGACATTTTAGAGTTCTTTGATGCTAAAGATGGCTATATTCCAGCAAAACGAGTACTCGGGTATATGCAGGAACGTTATCCTGGACTTAGCTTTGACACCGTTTATCGAAACCTTTCCTTGTTTGCTCAACTAGGTATACTAGAAGCGAGTGAGTGGGAAGGGGAGAAACGCTTTCGTCTTAGCTGTGAGGGCGAACACCATCACCATATGATCTGCTTAGCGTGTGGAAAGACAAAGCATATTGAAGCGTGTCCATTGGAGCAAATGAAACTCTCGACTGATGATTTTAATGTAACGAGTCACAAGTTTGAGATCTTTGGATATTGCGGGGCATGTGGGTAACGAATTTACGTGGACAAGCGATAATAAAACCGACCTAGCGGGAATTGCTGGTCGGTTTTATTATTTAAATCATACGCTGTTCGACAAAGTTACTAAACTTGCATTAACGATGATAACACTTTGGTGCACGCCTCAATCTGTTCCACTTCAACATATTCATCGATGGCGTGCGCTTGCTCCAAATTACCAGGCCCAAATACAATTAAATCGCGCATACCCGTTTTCAGGCCAATCATCGAAACATCTGTATACGCTGGGAAGCCCGCTTCTTTCATTTGTGAGCCGAGCGTTTGTTCGTAAGCCGTTTGCAATCGTTCAATAACCTCTGCCTCTTTGTTTGATTCGATCGGAGGGCGCGCATACCCGTAATGCTCAGCGGAAAAGTCTGCGCCTACAACTTCGCACCCCTCAGATACAGATTGTTGGACGAGTTTGTCGGCTTCTTCTGCGCTCATAGGGGGCACGAGGCGAAAATCAAGCTCAAGACGAACAGAGCCAGCAACCATATTCGTTTTGTCACCCCCGTGAATCGTGCCAACCGATAATGAAGGTTTACCAAAAATATCATGATGATAAGAAAGTGCCTCGACATTCTTCTTTAGGCGAACTATGGTCTCTGCAGCGGCGTGGGCGGCATCAATACCTAACTGAGCATTTCCGCAATGAGAACTTTTTCCGAGGATGTTTATTTCGTACCATATCGTACCTTTATGAACAGTAGATAAGTGCAAGCTTGTTGGTTCTGTAGCAATGAGCTCGGCATCTTCTGGAATAAGCCTTCATCAATGAGTGCACAAGCGCCCTTCATAAACGGCCCTTCTTCATCGACGGTCGCAATCACGTATAGATCTCGTCTGTTCGCATGATTGGTGCCCTGTTTCAAAGCGGTCATTGCAGCGGCGAGACCACTCTTCATGTCACATGCTCCGCGCCCGTACAACTTCCCGTTAGCAATCTCACCAGCGAAAGGATCAAACGTCCATTTTCCTTCAACCGGTACGGTATCCATATGAGCTAAAATTACGAGAGGCCGTAACGATGGGTCCGATCCGGTACGCTTTGCAATGACATTTGTGCGTCCTTCCTCGACGCGTTGGACAGAAACATCAATATCTTCGATTTCACGTAGCCAACGTTCGACGTACGTTGCACAGTCTTTTTCAGAGCCGACAGGGTTTTCAGACGGAATTTGTACGAGTTTTTGTGTTAACAAAATTGCTTCATGAGTCATTGTTCGTGCCTCCTTAAGCATTACGCGCTTTTTGAATGAGGTGATGACGGAGTGTTGCCTTGCTCTTCGTCTTTAAAGTCAGACAATGCATTTTTAAAGCGTTCTACCGCTTCGATTGGACGAGGTTCGGTTAGAAGACTAACACCAATGAATAACACCGTATTTACCAAAAGACCATACATGGCGGCGCTAAACCCAAAAGGTAACAGCATAGGCGTGAATTGAAGTAGCACAGTAATAAAGATACCGCCAACTAAACCAGCGATTGCGCCTTTAGCATTGGAACGTTGCCAGAATAGGGCACCGATTGTTGGAACGATTAATTGCGCCGTACCTCCAAAAGCAACGAGTCCAACAGTTACAAGCAAGCCAGGTGCGGTTAAAGCGAGGACGTAAGCGATCGCCGAGAATATAACTAAAAAGTAACGACCGACTTGGATTAACTGCTTCTGAGATGCGTTCGGGTTTTTGTAACGCTGATAAAAATCCTTCGTCATAACTGTAGATACTGCGTGAATTTGACTGTTCGCTGTACTCATCGCAGCTGAAGCCCCGGCAGCTAAAACAAGGGCTGCAATAATAAACGGTGCATACTCCATCAGCATAAGGGGTAAGATTTGATCAGCATTTTCTACACCAGGCATTTCAAGTACAGCCGTCCAGCTAACGAGAAGGGAGCTACGTAACAAAACGCAATAATTGATAAAAGAAATGGCATGAGATTGAAGATTCGTCCATCTTTCACCGAATACATTCGTAACCAAAGTTGCGGGCCCATAAGCGCACCGATTGCGGTGATAAAGCACAAGCTTACCCACATCCCATATCCGGCATCGCCGTCGGGTCCAGGAAGAACCATATGCTCAGGATGAAACTGTTGCATTTGTTCAAACATGGCGATCGGTCCACCAACAATTTGCGACAGATAAACGCCAGCATACAACAAACCAAATAACAAAATACCGCCGTAAATAATATCGGTCCAAGCGATGGCTCGAATACCGCCCACCCATACGTAGATAAGAATAACAACATAAAACATTAAAGCAGCCATCCAGAAGGGGATGAGTCCACCTGAAGCAACTTCTATCAAGTAGGCGCCACCCGTTAATTGAATTTGTAAGTAAGGAATCGTAAATATGACGACGATCGCGCCGACGATTAAACGAACCTTTTCACTCTGAAAGAAATCGCCAAGCAAATCTGAAGGAGTCACATAATCAAACCGTTTTCCTAAGTACCAGATTCGTTTACCGACGACAAAATAAAGAACGCCAAACAATATATTCCAAGCAACAGCTGTTAAATATACAGGTCCTTCGGTATAAAAAGAAGCGTTCGAACCGAGGAAAGCGAATGCACTCCACCAAGTTGCAGATACGGTGAAGAATGTTGCGACCGACCCCATCCCTCTACCTTGAATAAAATAATCGTTGCTAGATGATTGCGCTCGTGTTGCGGCAATCACACCAACAATTAAAGGAATGACCATAAAAAGAACAATGATAACAACACCAGCAATCATACGTTCACCTCATTATTATTCGTTAGATGCCGTTCGTTTGTATCCCCAATTTAATTTATAAGCAATAAATAAAAAGATTGTTAAAAATGCCCACCAGGAAAAAATCCAAAAGATGAGAAACGGGATTCCGAAAATCATCGGTTCTACTCGATTTACTAAGAGAAGTAGCGGGCTTTGCAGCATGGCAAGTCCAACAATTACAACAAAAAATAACCAAAACCGTTGCCGAGGCATTTTCATAAAAGCGCCGTCCTTTCCTTTCGAAATGAATGATTGACTATAACTATAGCAAATATTCAGTAATTATTATTTGGACATAATGTTGCATCTTTTATTTGAAGCACATACAAAGTGTACATCGGCACGTGAACCATGTAAGGAAAATTCACATGAATAGGAGGGAGGCATAAAACACTTTTTCCATCATTTAACGGGATAGCTTTAGCGTGAGTGCACATAATAGAAATGCCCGCTCACGCCGGGTAAGGAGGGAATGTAGGTGGCAGATGATGAAAAACACAGTCGACGTCTTGAAGAAAGACGTGAAATGACTGATCCACTCATCGATAACTACAACCAAGGATATATGGAAGAAACCTCCGCGGAAGTCAGCTCGCCTGATCTCGATTACCGTATGGACCGGAGCGGTCCAGGTGATTATGAAGCTGATTACGACACAGTGATGAGGAAACGAGTGATAGCTCTTTAGGAGCAGGTCTTGGTACAGCAGCGATTATTATGTCGATTGTATCGCTCTTTTTTCTTCCCGTCATTCTGGGTGCAGCAGGGGTTGTAACAGGCTTCTTTGCACGCCAAAAAGGCGCTGTCGGACTCGGCTGGTCGGCAATTGGGATTGGTGCACTCTCAATTCTAATGACTTTCTTATTCGCACCGATGATGTAAAACAAAACCCTCCCGAAATGGGAGGGTTTTGTTTTACGATTATTACGTTGTAGATGCAGCTTCTTGTTTTTGTTTTTCGTAATGCTCTTCGGCAAGTTTGTCGACTTCTTTTTTCAGTTCATCAACCATGATCTCTTCAGGTACTTTGCGGATAATTTCTCCGTGTCTAAAGAGTAACCCTTCGCCTTTCGCACCAGCAATGCCGATATCTGCTTCACGTGCTTCTCCTGGACCATTAACGGCGCAACCGAGAACAGCAACTTTAATCGGCGCTTTAATGGTGGAGATATATCTTCAACTTCATTGGCGATACTAATGAGGTCAATCTCAATTCTTCCGCAAGTCGGGCAAGAAATGAGTGTTGCCGCGTTTGATGCTAAACCAAATGACTTGAGTAGCTCTCGAGCGACTTTTACTTCTTCAACAGGGTCTGCACTTAATGAAATTCGAACCGTATTTCCGATGCCCATGTTTAAAATAGTTCCAAGGCCTGCCGCACTTTTAATTGTGCCGGCAAAAAGTGTCCCTGATTCAGTAATGCCGAGGTGCAACGGTAGTCAAATGCTTGCGCTGCTTTCTCGTATGCTTCGATCGCTAGGTCAACATTGGATGCTTTCATTGACACGATGATGTCATGAAAATCGAGCTCTTCGAGAATTGAAATGTGGTGAAGGGCACTTTCGACCATCGCATCAGCGGTTGGATACCCGTATTTTTCTAATAGATGACGTTCCAATGATCCTGCATTTACACCGATACGAATTGGAATGTTTTTTTCTTTAGCTGCTTTGACGACAAGTTCAACTTTATCCCGTTTTCCGATGTTCCCTGGGTTAATCCGGATCTTATCTGCACCAGCTTCAATGGCTTTTAGTGCGAGACGATAATCAAAGTGAATATCAACAACGAGTGGAATGTTTATTCTGGATTTAATTTCTGCCAATGCATCGGCAGCTCTTTGGTCCGGACAAGCGACGCGAACGACTTGGCAGCCCGCTTCTTCAAGACGGTGAATTTCTGCAACCGTTGCCTCCACATCGTGCGTTTTCGTTGTAGTCATGCTTTGGATAACGACTTCATCATTACCACCGATCACAAGGTTGCCTACTTTAACTTTTCTCGTATTCGTTCGATGGGTTAGTTTACTCATAATCTATTCGCCCCTTTAGACGCATTTCTTGACGGGTGCTGAGTGCATCCATCATCATACTCACAAAAAGGAAGCTCATACGCTAGAAGCAAATGAACTTCTCACTTGTTCCATTGTAGCAATGGGGAGTTCACATTGGCAAGGAAAGTCGACCAGTCTTAACAATACGTACATATTAGTTTCATAGATTGGAAATGTGTACACATCTCCAGCCCGAATTTCATCAGAAAGGATGCCATCATTTAAGTACTCAAAATCAGACTTTACATGGTCAACATGTTCATCGTATCCATCTTCGTGCAACTGTTCAATGATGGTAAGTAGCGATTGTCCAGGCTCCACTTCGATTGCGACAGTATCATCATAAAAGACGTCTTCATCAAGATCTTCGGCTTCCTCGTCATCCACTTGTTCTTGAACGGTTGTTTCCTCAGAACCGACAACCGGTAAACTTCCCCTTGAGAGGTCATAATACACAGCAACAATAATCGCTAAGATCGCAAGGATCCATATCCACTTTTTCATTCCGTTGTAACCTCCCGATTCTAAAAACGACTGTTATTACATAAGTTTATGCATGTCCTGTGAAAAAATGCTGGGAAATTAACAAAAAGCGTAGATTTTCTTTAATTTTCACAACGTTTGTGGTAACAATCAAGATAAAGTTTTTCAGGAGAGAGAAGGGGGAGTTTTCTTCATGAGAAAAACCAATCGATTTGGATTAGCGGTGATGCTCGTTAGTGCGGGTCTATTTGCACCGCTAACAGCGAATGCGGATGCAGGTCCTGGAGACGTCATCGTCACGTTAGGGGAAGATTTGAGTCCCGCACAGAGAGAGAGTCTTCTTTCAGAGATGGGCACCGATGAAAGTGCGAATATTATAGAAGTCTCTAACGCCGAAGAGCATGAATATCTAGGCGACTATATTCCAGCGGGACAAATTGGAAGCAACGCCTTGTCATCGGCAAAGATTACGATTGGTGAACCGGGCTCTGGTGTTGATGTAGAATCGAATAATATTACGTGGGTGGCTGAAGGGATGTATGCGAATGCCCTCGTCACTGCAGGTGTGGAAGACGCTGATATTTATGTGACTGCGCCTTCACCTATTTCAGGAACGGGTGCGTTGACGGGTATACTAAAAGCGTATGATGCAGAAGCAGAAGGTCTATCCGAAGAAAGAATGCAAGTAGCGAATCAAGAAATGGTCGAAACCGGCAATCTCGGGGACCGAATTGGCATTGAGGAAGCAACCGAGCTTGTGACACAAATAAAAGAAACGATTGCGGAAGAGAATGTCGAGAATGAAGACGATTTGCGTGCACTCATTCAGAGAATCGCATCAGACTTAGGGATTGAATTAACCGAAGAAGAGCTTGACGGTCTCGTGTCTTTATTTTTAAGAATGCAAGACTTAGATATTGATTGGAATCAACTTGGGGATCAAGTCAATCAAATTCGTGACAATATTGGCGATTGGCTAGAACAAGAAGAAACGCAAAACTTTTTACAATCGGTTATGGATTTCTTTAGTGAACTTATCGACACCGTCGCTGGATGGTTCGGTGGAGGAGAATCAGAGTCGGGATCATAATGGTTCGTGCAACACGAATAGGCGGGGCGTACCGTAGCTTTTAAACGGTGGGCTTCGCCTATTTATGTCTAATGAATGTTCACAATTCCTCATCTTCGTTTAAACGTTCATTCTTTATGGAAATCTGTTATACTAGGGGCAGATGCGAAACCGCTCAAGCATCTGTACGTAGTAGAAGTAGACGCTTTACGAACAGGAGGGATGTACAGCTATGGCCTGGTTAGATATTAGTATGATTGGTTTCATTGTGGTGCTTCTTGCAACCATGTTATTAATTGGCGAGTTGTTGGTCAAATCACGAGGAATCTTTGGAATTGTCGGGGTTGTGCTTATTACGTTGTACTTTACTCATCACCTAGATAGTGTTACGAACATTTGGGTCGTTGTAACGTATGCCTTAGGTTTAACACTAATTCTCATTGATGGAAAAGTGTTTGGTGATGGCCTTGTATCTGCACTCGGTGTCATTCTTATGATTGTTGGTCTTGCGATTCCAGCACCTGACCTCGTGTACGCCATTCTTGTCGGAATTGCTGTACTCGCTGGTGGAGCCGCTTCATTTTTGTTTATGAAAGTATTTCCTAGAAGAGATCTATGGACAAAAATGACGCTTAAAGATACGCTTTCCAGTGAAGAAGGATACAACTCGATGAACGATAGCTATCGTGACTTGGTTGGTGAACATGGCGATGCAATCACTGATTTTAGACCAACTGGAACAATTGAAATTGACGGGAAACCATACTCTGCAACAACAGGTGCAGGCTGGATTAAGGCTGGTACACATGTGCGTGTGAAGTCCGTCGACGGCACACGAATTCTTGTCGAAGAAGTAAAAGAAACGAAAAAGGCGAATGATGAATAATCCATTCGCCTTTTTCGTTTGCGTACAACTGGATAGGAACCGAGTGACTGGAGAACCTAACGTTTGCAATGAAAAAATTATCTCAAAAAATCTTTACATAATCTTTACAAACATTTGATGTTCCTTTAATAATTAACAAGTATGATCTTGTATGGGAACGAAAACAGCAATTGAAGGGATGAGGGGTTTGGAAGTCAGAGATCTCCTGTTTCTATTTCTCGGAGGTATAGGAATTTTCTTGTTTGGTATGAAGTTTATGAGCGATGGTCTTACAAAGATCGCAGGGGATCGGTTGCGAGACTTGCTTGATCGCTTTACTTCAAATCCATTTAAAGGAGTACTTGTCGGTATTGTCGTAACCGTGTTGCTTCAATCAAGTACAGCAACGATCGTCCTGACCGTCGGACTTGTTAATGCGGGTTTTATGACGTTAACACAAGCGATCGGTGTCATTATGGGAGCGAATGTAGGAACGACGACAACCGCTTTTATTATCGGTATTAATATTACAGATTACGCATTGCCTATTATGTTCATAGGAACATTCTTTATCTTTTTCTTTAAGAGCAAAAAGCTCAATAACATCGGACAAGTTGTCTTCGGTTTTGGTGCTCTTTTCCTCGGTTTGGAGTTAATGGGGGATGGCGTTGAGCATTGAAAGATAATGCGTTTTTTGCTGAGCTTACGCTAAGCATGAGTGATAATCCAATTCTTGGGGTTATTGTCGGAACGGTGTTTACAGCCATCATCCAAAGCTCAACAGCGGCGATCGGTTTGCTGCAAAGCTTTTATGATTCAGGGGCAATGAGCTAAATGCGGCATTGCCAGTATTATTCGGCGATAACATTGGAACGACGATTACAGCTGTTATCGCATCAATCGGCGCAAGCGTGGCGGCGAAGCGAACAGCGCTCAGCCATGTGATCTTTAACTTAATTGGTGCAACGGTTGTTCTCATATTGCTACAACCATTTACGGCATTGATTGAATGGTTTGAAGCGACGTTGGACTTATCTGCGCCAATGACGATTGCTTTTGCTCATGGAACGTATAACGTGACAAATTTGCTTATGCAAGTCGCATTTATTGGGTTGCTAGCCACCGTTGTTACGAAGCTCATTCCAGGCAAGAATGAAGAGATTGAATATAAAGCGAAGCATCTTGACCCGACCTTTATCCAACGAGCACCATCGATTGCGCTTGGTCAAGCGAGAGAAGAAACGTTGCGAATGGCGAACTTTGCTGAATCAGGTTTGGATGAAGTATTCGAGTATTTGCATACGAACAATCGCAAAAATGCGGAGCGAACGATACGTTATGAAGAAGCAATTAACAATCTAGACAAGACGATTACAGAGTACCTCATGCAGATTTCCAATCGTTCATTATCTACGGAAGACTCCTTTACGCATACGATGCTTCTGGATACGGTTCGAGATATTGAGCGCATCGGTGACCATATGGAAAACATTATGGAATTGGTTGATTATCAGATTAAAAATAAAGTATCATTATCTGATGAAGCGAAACACGATCTGGATGAAATGTTTGATTTAACGAGACGAACGTTGCAAGATGCGATTTATGCTATGGAACATCATGATATTGATGCTGCGAAAGCGACTGAAAAGCAAGAAGATGAAATCGATAAGATGGAACGTAAGATGAGAAAGAAACACATTTTACGAATGAATGAAGGTCGTTGTTCAGGATCAGCAGGAATTGTGTTTGTCGATATTGTGAGTAACTTAGAACGTATCGGCGACCATTCCGTAAATATCGCAGAAGCCGTTTTAAACGAAAAATAATCTTAGAGGAGTGAGTGGCATGGATATTTTATGGATTGCGCTTGCGGTTATTATGTTTGCATTGGCGATAATAGGAGTCGTCTATCCAATTATCCCAAGCGCCCCAGCGTATATCTTGTCGCTCATTTTTCTTGCTCTTTACACAGGGTTTGACACGTTTAACACCTTTTATTGGGTTGCCCAAGGCATTCTCGTCGTGTTCATGTTCGTCATTGATTTTTTGACGAGTTATTTTGGGGTGACAAAGATTGGTGGATCAAAAGCAGCGGTTTGGGGGAGTATGATCGGGTTAATCGTTGGTCCGTTTATCATTCCTCTCCCTCTTTTTAACTTATTGATTGGCGCATTTGTTGGAGCGGTACTCGGTGAACTTATAGCTGGAGGCTCTAGTTTAAAGAAACTTTCAAAAGTCGGCCTCGGCTCTCTTCTCGGATTCATCGCGGGTGTGCTCGGGAAGTTTGTGCTCATCTTTATCGGTGTTGCACTCGTTGCCGTTGGCTGGATTTGGTAGTTTTCCAATGAAAACTATTGCAGACATTTAGTTTCTATGATATATTATCAAATGTCCTTAACAATGGCGGTGTAGCTCAGCTGGCTAGAGCGTACGGTTCATACCCGTGAGGTCGGGGGTTCGATCCCCTCCGCCGCTACCAATTACATAATAGTTCTTATGGCGGCTGTGGCGAAGTGGTTAACGCACCGGATTGTGGTTCCGGCATTCGTGAGTTCGATTCTCATCAGCCGCCCCATTGACTGAGGACCCTTAGCTCAGTTGGTTAGAGCAGACGGCTCATAACCGTCCGGTCGTAGGTTCGAGTCCTACAGGGTCCACCATTCATTCAATGAATCCCCTCGCTAAAATGCGAGTTTTTTTCATTTCAAATGTTTACTGTTGTGAAAAGCAGGGTACGGATGAGTATAGGCAAAGCCTATTCCCTTGCTAAATAAAGTCTGCTTTGCTACTGTAAAAATGAAGCAAGTTGGCAGCATGGATGTCAGCGGCTTTTAACAAAACGAGAAATCAACCTAGGAGGCGTTTTATTATGACAAACTATCAACTTCCTGATCTTCCGTATGCGGCGAATGCATTGGAGCCCCACATCGATGAGACGACGATGAACATTCACCACGGGAAGCATCACAATACGTATGTGACGAAGCTTAACGATGCTCTTAAAGGCCACGAGCAACTTGCGAGCCAAACGGTTGAAGATCTTGTAACGAACTTAGAAAAAGTTCCAGAAGATATTCGTACAGCTGTCCGTAATAACGGTGGCGGTCATGCGAACCACACGCTCTTCTGGACAATTTTAAGCCCAGAAGGTGGCGGAAAGCCAGCGGGTGAACTTCTATCTGCTATTGAAAACAAATGGGGAACGTTTGATGCATTCCAAGAAGAATTTACGAATACTGCGCTAGGTCGCTTCGGTGCAGGCTGGGCTTGGCTCGTTGTAAATAACGGTAACCTAGAAATTCAAAACACGCTTAACCAAGACTCTCCACTTACAGAAGGAAAGATTCCTGTTCTTGGTATTGACGTTTGGGAGCATGCGTATTACTTGAAATACCAAAACCGCCGTCCAGATTATGTTGCGGCATTCTGGAACGTCGTTAATTGGCCAGAAGTTGCGCGTCGTTATAAAGAAGCACTATAATCGAGTGCTTTACGCTATCAAGACTGAAGGGTTTACTTCAGGTCTTTTTTGATCTTAAAAATCGGCTCTACACTAAATGTTGGGGTGGAAAAACAACCGAGGCAAAATAAAATACGCAGGCTCCTTTGTCCTCTATACTTGAATTTGCGGAAACAAGTTATAGACAAGGAGCTGCGTATCCATGCATTTTATCACATCATGCCCGGGACTGGAAACGATGACGGTCACCGACGCTCAAATTATCGAAGACACGTGCACTTGCACGTGGAAATGGAACGCAAGAAACATCGTTACCCAGCGTGCGGGGAGAAGACGAACAAAGTTCATGTTTACCGACTGCAGAAAATCCAACATTTGAAACTTTTTGAGCGCAATACCTTACTGTGGTACCGGAAATGGCGGTATGTGTGTACCTGTGGCAAGCGGATTCCGGAAGCGTGCCCAGTGGTGGAGCACGATCAGCGCCACAGCGTGGAGTACATCCAAGCTTTGGGGCTGCGCGTCATACAAGGCAAGAACTTTAAAGACACCGCAAAACAGCTGTTCACCTCTCCAACAACGGCAATGCGACGTTTTGGTCAGCTCGCTCCACGGATGCTGGAAGAAGTGGTGGCGTTGCCAGAAGTGATCGCCATTGATGAGTACAAAGGTGACACGAATGGCGAACGTTTTCAAGTCTGATTGCCAATGGAGAGACCGGTGTGCCTCTGGATATTCTGCCGAATCGAAAAGCCAAGACCCTTAAGCGCTATCTTCAGGAAAAAGGC